>JAAYCO010000168.1 GCA_012729725.1 Planctomycetota bacterium | reverse complement strand
GCTCGGGCTTGGCGGTTTTGCCTCGTTTGCCCATCAGGAACCTTACCGCCTCCGCCAGCAGCAGAACGCTGAGGCTCAGAAGAATCAGGCCTGCAACGCCCACGATCATCAGGTTGGAGTCCATCGTCGACTGGGCGATCAGGCGGATAACAAACGGCCAGACCTGCACTGCCAGCGACCACATCGCCATCGCCATCATGAAGAGCATGGGAATGACCACGTAGAAGACCCTTCTGCCGGTCGCCGCCAGCCACACCGCCACAGCCATCAGCGTAAGACTTGCCAGAAGCTGGTTGGACGCTCCAAAGATGTTCCAGGCAACGCGCCATGCATCCGCCCTGTCAACAAGCAGAAAGAAGCCCAGCGGGGCCAGCAGCGTCACTGCCGTCGCCACCAGGCCGCCGATGACGCCCTTGAGGCCGGCGAGTTCCTGGAAGATGTATCTCGCAAGTCGCGTGCAGACGTCGAGCGTGTCGTATACGAACGTCGAGAACGCCAGCAGGGCGAATGCCAGCCCGGTTTTGACGGGCAGGCCAAGCAGGCCGAGGTATCGGGCTATGCCCTCGGCGTAGAGCATGTCGGGGTTGCCGGTCGTGCCTTTGGGCAGGATCATGACGGTGGTCAGGGCAAGCACTGCAACAAGGCCTTCGAGCAGCATCGCGCCATAGCCGACTTTTCGAGCGTCGGTTTCGCATGCAAGCTGCTTTGATGTTGTTCCGGAACTGACGATACCATGAAAACCGCTGCACGCGCCGCAGGCGACGGTAATGAACAGGAACGGCCACATAAGCGGCACAACTCCACCGGTCAGCGGCTTGGCCGCGCCGCTGCCGAAGGCGGGGTACGTCAGGGCGACTGTCTTCTCCGCGGGCAGGTTCATGATCCACGATATCGCCTCGCCCCCAAGCGCGCCGATCAGCCCTGCCGCCAGCATCAGATAAAGCAGCCACCCGCCCAGGTAGCCGCGAGGTTGAAGCAGCAGCCACATAGGCAGCACCGACGCAAGGAAGCAGTAGCCCAGTAGAATCATGTCCCACTGCTTGGCGCTGAGCGAGGCCAGGGCTTCAAGCACGACCGAGGGCATGTTCGGACCAAGCCAAACGATGAACAGCACCAGCGGCACAAATATCGCCGTGGTCAGCTTCAACGGCGCTCGAAGCTTCAGCAGCAGGCCCATTACCACGCCCGCCAGCAGATACAACGCCGACGACGCAGCCACACCCGGCCCGAACGCCTCGCCCTTGACGGTTGTCCTGAACGTGTTCGCCGTCAGGTCGGCGAAGGCGATGATCACGTACACCAGCGTCAGCCAGATGAAGCACAGGAAGAGGATATACGAAGTGCGAGACATGTTCTCCCGCACGACCTGCGCAATCGAC
Organism: Planctomycetota bacterium; assembly: GCA_012729725.1. Taxonomy (GTDB): domain Bacteria; phylum Planctomycetota; class Phycisphaerae; order SM23-33; family SM23-33; genus JAAYCO01. The sequence continues at coordinate 4,729 of JAAYCO010000168.1, read as the reverse complement.
GCGCCGCGATGGCGTATCGATGCTACAAGGCTGCTGAAGTCATGCACGCCGCCGATGAAGATCGAACCCAGGATGATCCACATCAGCGCCGGAACCCAGCCGTAAACCAGCCCCGCAGCCACCGGCCCGACTATAGGCCCCGCCGCGGCAATCGCCGAAAAATGCTGGCCCATCAGCAGGTTCGCCTTTGCGGGAACGAAATCCACCCCGTCGTTGATCTCAACAGCCGGAGTGACGCGAGAATTGTCCAGCTTGACCTGGCGGCTCAAAAAGCCCCCGTAAAACATATATGCCGCCGCGAACACCACAAGAGAACCAAGAACAATCAACGCTATCATGTTTCGCTCCTGACAAACGCTGCCGATTATAATCCTCGCATCGGCATAACCAAGCGCGAAACTACTGTGTTTTGCCAGCGAATTACATCCGCATGGATCTATTGCGGCGGCGACTTGTCTACTGATCGGCTTTGTCGGTTGCAGTCTGACGCCCGCCGTCAGCGGGGCTGGTCATGGAAGCGAGCGTTTTGAACATGATGTCAAGCGTCGCCTTGTCGTTGCGGTGGCTCAGGAACGTGACTTTGCTGCACGACCGACCGGCAACAATCCTCCACACCGTCGCATGAAGGTACTGGCCTCGGACGGGCTCGCGCCCCACCAGCGATCGGTCTGTAAGCTGGAAATAACGTCCCCGCATAGACGGCGACTTGAAGTCGTGGATGGACAGGCCTTCCTCGACCGATCCGGTCAACATCGACGCGCCCTGCTCCTCAAGCTCTAACTGAAGATCATCCAAAGACTGGCCCGACTGCAGCGGAGTCCACTCAATCCAGAAGTCGTCGCCCGAGGCGGGGGTGAGGACGAAGGTGCGCTCATCGGAATCAAGAAGCGACACATCCCACGACTCGTCAATAGTCATGGTCACCATCGTTCCACAGGGCAGGTGGACGTGCTTCACAACGCTCGGATCGATCGTCGGGATCGACTGCCCGGCGGGGGGCTTAACCAGAAACCGCGCGGGCAACTGTTCGAACATTTCGGACACTCGCGGCGGCACAATCGCGATGCGCTTCCTGATGTCGCCCTCGATACTATCAGCGCACTCCAGGACTTGTTTGTCATTGGTCCCGTTTAGCACCCGCCTGGCCTGCGCGATCTGCTTAAGCGCCTCGTCGGTGTTGCCGGCGGCGGCGACTAGTGCCGCAAGATTTATCATCGCAAGACCATTGTCAGGGTCGATTTCAAGCGCGCGCTTGTAGCACTTATCGACACCGTCGTTATCGCCCGTGCTCCACCTGCGCCAGCCGAGGTGAATGAAGTTCATGGCGGCCCATTTCTTGTCTTCGGGGCGCATTTCCTGGGCTTTTTCATAAACAGCCCAGGCGGCGTCCCATGAGCGATTGACAAGATAGATGTTGCCCAGGTCGGCGTACAAGGCCGCGTCGGGCGGGCTAAGGTCAATTGCCTTCCATGCAGCCACAACCGCACGCTGGGCATGACATGTGTCCTTGAGGCACATGGCGTATGCCTGCCAGACGCGGCCGTCTTGTGGCGCAAGTTCAATGGCTTTTCGATAGAGTTCCAGGGCCTCGACGGCCTTGGCCTGCTGCATCAGATCGTAAGCGGCGTCAATCGCCTTGCGTGCGGCAGGGGGCATCGCCTGATTGGCGCCCCCTGCGCCACTATCCTGCGATTGCGCGAATACAAGGCGATTGCAGGCAAGCACCAGCACGATCGTGACGATGCGATTGATTATGCGCATTCCATCTCTCCCTGTAGTGATGTGCAAGTATTATATATCCCCGCCTGCCGGTTCGCCACAAAGCAATTGGCTGATATCGCGGCTTCAGCGGGGTCGCTATCAGCAGATGTCCACCTTTGGCATTGAAAGCGGCAGGGGGCACCATGCGTCAAGCACGGATGAGGCCTGCGTCAGACGGGTGATCTGCGAGGGCCTCAGCGGGCCAAGCAACAGGCGGGACATGAAGAACGAATCGCCGCCGATGTCGGCTGGGGCGCCGGTTGGCGTGCAGCCGCCGCCCTTGCGATCCAGCGCCAGTTCAAATCGCCCATGATCGTGGATGTCGATGATAACCTTGCCGGCTGGCAACGGCGTCTGCATCGCCCGCAGGGCAACAAGTGCGTCAAGCACCCGCCGCCAGTCAAGGACCAGCCAGTTGCCGCTGTGGACGACCGTCGCGGATTCGCACAGTTCGCCCAGTCCCGCCTCGAGCGGTTCGTGTCCTGCGTCCAGCAGCACGTTCAGGCACTGCGGCCTGGCCACGGCGTACGCGGCGGCGACCATGTGCGGCAGAAACGAAACGTCGGCGGCGGCCAGTTCAACGACGGTCTCTCCGGCGGTGTCCAGCACCAGATAGCCAACGACGCAGCCGCTCTCGTCCCTGGCAACCATCGGCCTGGCCAGCCGCTGGCGAAGGAATGTCGTGAATAACTCCGCCGGCCTGTTGATTCGCACCGGCAGCGACTGATGCAGCTCGTAAAGCCGGCGTGCAATATCGCCGTCATCGCCGAGCGGCTCAAGCGTGACGCCGCGCAGGCGCAGATTCTTGAGGCCATGTTGAATGCCGGCCTCTGTCATGGTCAGCCTGGTCTGCGAGCCGGCGATTTCCCAGCCGAACCTGCGGTAGCGACGCCTCAGGCCGATGAGCCACGACAGGTCATACCCGCCGCGGCGGATGTCGGCGCTGATCGTTTCCAGCAGGCGCTGCATGAGCCCCTGGCGGCGGAAGGCGGCATCGACCGCCACGCCGCCGACGCCCGCCATGGAGAGTTCGCGCCCGCCGATGCCCAGACGCATCGGAAAAAGCCCCGCGCAGGCGACGATCCTGCCGTCGCGGCGGATGATGTAGACGCAGGACATGGACTCATCGCACGGACGGTACATGCCGCGGTAGGCCAGCGAAAAAGACCGCTGGGGCCCCTTGCCGAAAACGGCGTCAAGAAGCGAGGTCACTTCGTCAAAATCCTGCGACGCGGCGCGAAGCACTTCGTCGGGCATGTTGGGCTCCTTGTGATGCGGCAAGCGGGGAAGATACACCAGCCTCGGTGCAAGTGAAAGAAAAACGAGCCGGGCCGGGTCGCGCCCGGCACGTGATGCGTATGAATATAATGTGACGATGGGACAACGGCGGGATTGACACGGCCGGCGGCTGTTGCGAGTATCTCTGGCCGGTGACTTAAGGAGTTTAGTTTCATGGCTGTGCAGCGGGCTGTTAGAGCATACGAAGTGGACAAGTTGAATTGCGCCCAGAGCGTCCTGAAGGCATTTATCCCTGAAGACCAGCAGGGCCTCCAGCGGGTTGCGGATGCAAAAGGTCTTGGCGGCGGCAGAGCCCCCGAGGGCCGATGCGGAGCACTATACGCGGCGTCGCAGCTTCTGGATGAATCTGACGGGCAGGCGCTCGCCCAGGAATTCATTGCCGAAGCGGGATCGCCCGCCTGCCGCGAAATTCGCAAATCGCGGTCGCTTACCTGCCGGCAGTGCGTCGAACTGGCGGCCAGGCTTGTCGCCCGGCGACTGGGCGATCGGTAGATGCCGCTTACATTTCGCCGGCGAATGGTATAACCTGACGGCATGACCAGCATGAATATCAAACCGCCGGTGAAGGTTGTCGAGTGGGTTGGCGACGGTCAGCGCGGCTTTCTTCGCCTGTTGGACCAGACGCGCCTGCCTATGGAGCAGACCTTCGTGGACTGCCGGAACACCAAGGATGTATGGGACTGCATACGGCGCCTGGTGGTTCGGGGCGCTCCCGCAATCGGCGTGGCCGCCGCGTACGGAATGGTGGTGGCTGCACAGGCTATCGACGATAAGGATTTCGGCCCCGCCCTGACCGACGCCGGCGAATATCTTAAGACTTCGCGCCCGACGGCGGTTAATCTTGAGTGGGCCGTGGACCGCATGATTCGGTCCGCCGGCGGGCTTATTGGCAAGAATACCGCCGAGGTCGCCGAGGGACTGTTGCGCGAGGCTGCCGCGATTCACGCGGAAGATGAGGCCATGTGTCTGGCCATTGGCGGGCATGCCGCCTCGCTGATCGAGAAATCCCAGGGGGTGCTTACCCACTGCAACGCCGGCGCGCTGGCTACGGCAGGCATAGGAACCGCCACCGCCGGCATGTATGTCGCGCACGCCAGGGGCAAGTCGTTCACCGTCTACTGCGACGAAACTCGTCCGTTGCTTCAGGGCAGCAGGCTCACCGCGTGGGAACTTGCTCAGGCGGGCATCGACGCGGTGCTGATAACCGATAATATGGCTGCCCAGGTGATGCGTGAGGGCAAGATCGACATGGTGATCGTCGGCGCCGACCGCATAGCCGCCAACGGGGACGCAGCCAACAAGATCGGAACATACGGCGTCGCAGTGCTGGCCCGCCACCACAACCTACCGATGTACGTAGCCGCCCCGCACAGCACGTTCGACCTGAGCATAAAGACCGGTGCCGACATTCCCATCGAACTTCGCGGCGCGGAAGAAATCACCGAAGGCTTCGGCAAACGCACAGCGCCGCGGAACATCCGCACCTATTCACCCGCCTTTGACGTTACTCCCGCTTCACTGCTTGCCGGCATAATCACCGACCGCGGCGTCATATCTCCGGTGAACGAAGAAAACGTTCGCAGGGTTCTGGGCTGAACCGCGCGGTAGATGATCAGGCGCTCAGCGAGGCGAGGGCCTGCCAATTCGCCTGCGAAACGGCGAAGGTGGT
>JAAYCO010000167.1 GCA_012729725.1 Planctomycetota bacterium | reverse complement strand
CCAGATCGGCGAAAACGCCTGCTTGAGCGTCGAGTTGTTCATCAGCCTTTGCCAGTAGACGTAGTACTTGTCGACGTAGTGCTCGAAGTCGTCGTTGACCACCGCGCGGTAGTACCGCCACGGATAGCCGCCGAACAACTCGTCGCCGCCGCCGCCGCTGAGCACAACCTTCACGAACCTGCCCGCGAGCTTCGCGGCGTAGTAGTTCGGATAGCTCTGCCCGACGCGAGGCTCCTCAAGATGCCAGGCCATCTGCGGCATGACGCGCTCCATGTCGCCGGCCTTGAGCACCATCTCGTAATGCTCGGTGCGGTAGAGGTAGCTCATCAGTTCGGCATTGGCCCGCTCGTCGAAAGCAAGCTCAAGGCCCGAGGCGCTGTGCAGGTCGAAACCGCACGTGAACGTCTTCATGTAGGGAAGCTGAGATGCGGCGATCGCGGTGATCGAGCCGCTGTCCATGCCGCCGCTGAGATACGAGCCGACAGGCACGTCGCTGAGCAGTTGTCGAGACACCGCCTGGCGGAACAGGCGGTCGAGTTCCTCAAGATACTCCGCCTCGCTTGCCTGGTTGTCGCCCTCGTGGAACTGCCAGTCCCAGTATCGCTCAATCGTCAGCCCCTCGGATGCCCGCTTAAGATCGGCCTGGGCCCAGCAGCCCGCCGGCAGCAGCCGAACGCCCGCAAACAGCGTGCGGTCGGTAAAAAAGTTCTGGAACGTGAAGTATTCGACCAGCGCCTCAACGTCCATCGAGGCGCTGTACGCGCCGTGGGCGAGGATGGCCTTGACCTCTGAGCCGATCAGCAGCGTTTTGCCGCACATCGCGTAGTACAGCGGCTTGATGCCGTAGCGGTCGCGGGCAAGCAACAAGGTCTGCTCCTGCTTGTCCCACAGGGCCAGGGCGAACATGCCGTTGAAGCGGTTCAACGCAGCCTTGCCCCACTGGGCCAGCGCGTTAAGCACCACCTCGGTGTCGCTTCTGGACCTGAACTGCCTGCCCAGGGCCTCAAGCTCGACCCGCAATTCGAGACAGTTGTAGACCTCGCCGTTGTAAGAGATGACGTACCTGCCGTCGCTCGTCGCCATCGGCTGATGGGCTGCAGGCGTCAGATCGAGAATCGCCAGCCTGCGGTGGCCCAGTCCCAGCGGTCCTTCGGTGTATTGCCCCTCGCCATCGGGCCCGCGATGGGAAATGGCGTCGGTCATCCGGGCAAGCGCCACGCCGGAGGACGGTGAGCCGTCAAGATTCAGTATGCCGGCTATTCCGCACATTTATTCCACTCTTTCGTCCTGGCACAGAAAGGCGCCCACCTCGGCAGGAAACACATGGCCGCCATCGTGCGCAACAACATCGACATTGGGAAGATCTTTGAAGAACGCCCGCGTCACGCCCTCGTTGGCTTCAACGCGATAGGCGCCCGTCTCCGCCTTGCCAAACGTGAAGAGGAAACGCGTGGGCATGCTGCTTATCATTTTGCGAACATCCGCCGGCGCGAAGCGGCTCTTGATGCCGGGCACAATGATCTGATTGTGGCCCGACGGCTCAAGCTCATGCCCAAGCACCGACCAGCCGGATGCGATAATGGCCCCGTCAGGCCGGCACTTCAGCGACACATACAGCGCAGCCGTCCCGCCCTGAGACAGCCCTGCCACATAGACTTTTGCATAAACCGTCTTGAAGAAAATGATCATCGCGGCAGCGTCACACATATATCGCGACGAATATGACCCGCCGCCGTTCAACGCCTGGTTGTAAATGAACTGGTAGTCAAGCTTGGCCTTGCCGTTGTGAATGGCCAGAAAGTCCTCGTTGGGCTTGACCAGCACATAGGCGTCATATTCGGGCCCAATCAGGTCAAGTATGTTTGACTGGTAGTTGCCCCTGGCCCTGTTGACGATCTTCGACGATTCGTTCATCCCGCTGCCGGGAATGACAAGCACCGCCTTCTTTGCCTTGCCGCTGGACGCGCCATAAGCATGCGCGGTGCAGGCATGCCCCGCCAGCGAGTACTGCACCTCCAGCCGCTGGTGCTTGCCGATCGTGTGAACGCCGCATTGCGAGACAACGATGTCATTGGCGTCGGCGAAGAAGGCATCCGCCGGCAGACTGAATTCATTTGCTATCGCCTCGGCAACGCTTGACGAATCGCCGCAGGGCTGACGCAGCATCGGGCCTTCTATCATCTTGTCGGTGAACGCGCCTCGCAGCAGTTCGGCCTGCCTTGAGTATTCGCCCAGCCCAACCTTTGTTCGGCGGGACTTCTCGATCCAGCGTGAGATGTTTTTGTATCCGGCGGCGCCGGCGCCGATGCCCAGGGCGAACGCCACGCCCAGTGCAAGAACGCTTCTGCTCGCGCGGAGTCTCATCATTTTTGGTTCTTGCCCTGAGAATCTATCTGCCGCAGTGCGTCCACCACGTAGGCGAAATCCTCGCTGGACATGCGATTGTGCAGAGGAATCGCCATCGTGTGCAGGTCGCAGTCGCGCGAGCCGGGCAGGTCGTCGATCTGATAACCGAACGTCTGGCGATAGTAGCCAAGCATGTGCACCGCGTGCGTGCCGGGCCTGGTTGCAATGCCGCGGGCCTGAAGCAGTTCCATTATGTCGTTTCGTGGCATTGGCGCCGATGCCGGGTCGACGAACGTCACGAACGACTGCCAGCCGTGCCCGTATCCGTCGGGCTGCTCGGGCAGGCGAAGCCATTTGATGTTTGCAAGTTCGCGGCGGTAATACTGCGCCCACTTGGCGCGCTCGGCGATGAAGGCGTCGAGCTTGGCAAGCTGCACCATGGCCACCGCGCCCTGAAGATCGGTCATTCGATAGTTGAAGCCGAGCATGTTGAATTCCGGCAGCAGGTACGGCCGGGGTCCGGCGTGACGCTGTTCCTCTGAGATGCTCGCGCCATGGTTTCGCAGGCTGTTGACGATCGCGCCAAGAGCGTCGTCATTTGTTGTAACCATGCCGCCCTCGCCGCAGGTGACGCTCTTTCGCGGGTGGAACGAGAAGGCGGCGATGGACCCCAGCCCTCCGGCGGGAACGCCCTTGTAGGATGCTCCCGAGGCGCAGGCGCTGTCTTCAACAATTGCCGCGTTCGGGGCCGCCGCCTTTATGGCGTCGATATCGGCGCACAGGCCGAAGAGGTGCACGGCGACAACCGCCTTCGTCCGCGGCGTAACCTTGCGGGCGACCTCGGCGGGATCGAGCGTGTATGTGGTGGTGTTCACATCCGCCAGAACCGGCTTTGCGCCGCAATACATAACGGCATTGGCGCTGGAGACCCACGTGAACGAAGGCACAATCACCTCATCGCCCGGTCCGACGCCAAGGGCGCAGAGGCACAGGTGCAACCCGGCGGTGCAATTTGTGCAGCTATACGCATGCTTAACTTTGTGCCTCGCGGCGAAGGCCTTTTCAAGCTCGGCCACTTTCGGACCCTGGGTAAGCCACCCGGTCATCAGCGGCTCTTTCACTGCCTGCCATTCCTCTTCGCCGGTGAGCGGCTGAGAGATCAAAATACGGCGTGCTTCAGGCATCTATGCCCGCTTCCTTTCGTTTACGCTGTACTTGTTCAATATGCGACTTGCGCCACGCGATCAGCTTTTCGAGCCCTTCGCGAAGCTGCGTTTTCGCGGTGAAGTTGATTTCCTTCGCAGCCTTTCTGGGGCAGCACACGCGGTTCTTGACGAACGTGAGGCCCGCCGGCTCGTAGTGAATCGACTGCTTCGAACCGGTTATCTCGAGGATCATTTCCGTAAGCTGCTTGATCGTCGTCCTGACGCCCGTGCCCACGTTGTAGAACGTGTCAACGGCGTCGGCCTTCATCGCGCAGATGTTCGCCCTGCCGCAATCGCCAACGTAGATGAAATCGTAAGCCTGGCTGCCGTCGCCGTAGACCACCGGCTCAAGCCCCTTGTCGAGGCGGTCCAGTATCTTCATGATGACGGCGACATACGCGCCGTGATAGTCCTGCCGCGGGCCGTAGACGTTCATGTAGCGAAGGCCCACGTAGTCGAAACGCTTGTCGGTGTCTTTGTAGCGGTGGTGCAGCGAGCGGCACATCATCTCGCCGGCGATCTTGGTTGCGCCGTAGAAGTTGGTGTTGTTGTAGGGATGGTCTTCGGTCATCGGTTCGGTAAGGGCGTCGCCGTAGACGCTGGCGGATGACGAATACACCAGCCGCTTGACGTTGTTGTTGATGATCGCCTCGAGCACGTTGAACGTGCCGGCGATATTCACCTCGAACGCGCTGCGGGGGTACTCGTGGCAGTGCAGCAGCCACATCGCGGCGAAGTGGAACACGCCGTCGATACCCTTCATAGCCGAATCAAGGATGTCGCGGTGCATCAACTCGCCGCCCTTGGGAAAGATATTGACGCGTTTGTCGCCCAGGACGCCCGCGAGATTGTCCAGGCTTCCTCGCGTGAAGTTATCGTATATGCGTATCTCTGCTGGATCTTCCTGAAGCAGCAGATCCACGGTATGCGAGCCGATCAGGCCCGCTCCGCCGATAACAAGAAAGCGTTTTCCCTTTATTTCCATGGATGTTCACCTCGGGCGCAAATATAAGTGTCGCCCCCTATGGAAGCAAGGGCAAAGGCCGCTTGCCGGCGACGGCAGCGGCGAATATCCGCTCGAATTCCTCGGCGGTTTTGTCCCATGAAATCGCCTCGCGTTCGATTCTTGCACGGGCGTTGCGCCCCATGTCCGCCCGCATATTGGCGTCGTTCACCAGCAGCGTCAGGGCGTCGGCCAGGGCGTCGACATTCCCGGCCGGCACAAGCAGTCCTTCCCTGGGCGGATCAATCAGGGCGGGCACGGCGCCAACCGGCGTTGCGATGACCGGCAGGCCGCTGGCCATTGCCTCCAGCACGACATTGGGTCTGCCCTCGGACAGGCTTGGAAGCACCAGAAAGTCCGCCTCGCCAAGAAGATGCGGCACTTGATGCGTGGGCCGGCGTCCATGCCACGTCAACCTCTCGCCCAGGCGAAGCTCGCCGGCGAGATTCCGCATTGCGGCAAGGTCCGGCCCCGAGCCCACAAAGCCGAATCGCCAGTCGCCCGGCGTTTTGGCCAAGGCTCGCAGCAGCACGTCAACGCCCTTGGCGTATGACACGTTGCCAACGAACACGCCGGCGACGGGACGCTGCTGCGAAGGCTCGCGGGCGGCAGGCTTGAAGATCGCGGTGTCCACGCCAAACGTGGGGACAAGCACCTCGCCGGCCGAGGGCGGCATGAAATCGCGCACGAGGTCCGCCATGTTCCCCGCCACAGCCGTCACGGCTGCACAGCGCTTGAACACTCCCCTGCCGGCGGTTCTCCACACCCGGCGGTCGTGAATCCAATACGCGTCGTCGCCGCGAAGCGTCAGCACCATGGGCCGGCGGCGAAATACATTGCCTATCGCCCCCGCTATTCCAGCGCCAAGCCAGTTCGCCCAGATGACATCGGCCCACCGCGCGGATGCGGCCGCCGAGGCCGCGAAGCACGCCACCAGCGACGGCAGATGCAATGCGGCAAGGCGGCTTCGGCGAATCGCCTCGGGAATTCCGCCCTCGATTGTCGTCAATGCGTGCCCGCGCCCGCTGAGGGCGTACCGAAAGAAGCGGGTGTCGACGCCGTCGAGGCTTGTGGCGCCCGTCAAACCCGCCTTGCCCGGGCATATCACGCGAATCTCATGCCCGCGGCGTTTCAACGCCAGCACCAGCGAGCGGATGAAGTTGCCGCCGGCTTCGCCCTCCATCGAGGGATAGCTTGTTGTCAGGGCAAGTATTCTCATTGCGCACGCGCCGAGGGCCTGGAGCGGTTCTCATGCCACAGGACAAAGCTCACCAGCGACCACAGCCGGCGCGAGTGATCGGCCTGGCACGATACGTGCTCCTCGAGCAACTCGCGCACGTACATCGGGTTGATTATGCCCGTGTCCTTGATGGCTGAATGGCTAAGCACATCTTGCACGTAATCTCGCAGGGGCCCGCGCATCCATCGCGGAATCGGCGTCGAAAAGCCCGTCTTGGGCTTGTTGAGAACCGCCTTGGGCAGCAGGTCTTTCAGGGCGTGGCGGATGAGCAGTTTCGTTTGCCCGCCGCGGATCTTGTAACGGTCCGGCACGCCGGCGGCGAACTCGATCAATTCGTGGTCGAGAATCGGCACTCGCACTTCCTGGCTCGCCGCCATGCTCATGCGGTCGGTCTGAGTCAGCACGCAGTCCGGCAGGAACATCGACAGGTCGCAGTACATGCCGCGCTGAAGCCCGCTTGCCTGCCGAGGCGCCGCCTGCACCTCGGCTGCGAAGCGATAGCTGTCGTAGCCGCGAAGCGACGACGTGAAATCGCCGGTAAGCAACTGCCGCTTCTGTGCGTGATCGAAGATTATCTTCCACGCCATGTTGCCGGCATGCTCGAACATATCGCAGCCGCGGATGAATTCGCGCGCCTTGAAATCCAACGACATCAGCTTGTCGCTGACCGGCATCATCTTCACCAGCGGCTCGACTATGCGACGCCTGAGAAACGCCGGCATTGCGAGGTACTTCCGGGCCATCGAGGATGCGATATACGTCTGGTAGCCGCCAAACAGCTCGTCGCCGCCGTCGCCCGCCAGCGCCACCTTTATGTGTTCGCTGCTGTACTGGCTGATGGCGTGAGACTGCACAATGGTGAACGGCCCGAACGGCTCACCGAAGTGGCGAAGCAAATCGCCCGTTGCGATCATGTCGCGCGGGCCGACAACAAACTCGTGATGCTGCGTTCCATACATCTTCGACGTGGCGAGTGCTTGCGACGACTCGTCATAAGATTCGTCGTCGAACGAGACCGTGAAAGTCTGCACTGGCGCGTTGAGCACTTGGGCGATGGCGTACACCAGCGAACCGCTGTCGAGCCCGCCGCTGAGGAACACGCCAAGCGGCACGTCGCTTCGCAGTTGCAGGCCGACGGCGCGCCGAAGGTGGTCGCGGTAAAGTTCGGCGTAGTGCTCTATGGGCTTGGGCTTTTCCTCGGCAGGGGGATACTCAATTTGCCAATACTTGCGCCACGTCGCCCGATTGCCTCGCCAGACCATCGTCTCGGCGGGGGCAAGCTTGCGGATGTCGCGGTAGATCGACTTGCACCCGGGGATGTAGAAGTAGGTGAAGTAGTCGGCAATGGCCTCGTCATCCAGCGTCTCATCAACCATGCCGCTGGCCAGTAGCGAGGGTATTTCGGATGCGAACACCAGGCCCCTGTCGCCGACGGCGTAGTGCAGCGGCTTGACGCCCACGCGGTCGCGGGCCAGCATCAGCGTGCGCTGGCGCTTGTCCCACACGGCGAAGGCGAACATGCCGTTGAGGTCTTCAACGCAGGCCCTGCCCTTTTCCTCGTACAGGTGAACGATCACCTCGGTGTCGCTGGAGGTGGCGAACTGGTGGCCGCGTGCTTGCAGATCGTGGCGAAGCTCGATGTAGTTGTATATCTCGCCGTTGAGCACGACAACTTTCGAGCCGTCTTCGCTGAAGATGGGCTGCCTGCCACCTTCAAGGTCGATAATGCTCAACCGGCGCATGCCAAGCGCCACCGGGCCGTCGCGGAACACGCCCTCGTCGTCCGGCCCGCGGTGTGTCATTGCCGCGAGCATTCGCTCAAGGGCATCGCCCCCGGCGGAGGATGAATTAAACGTCAAATGTCCGCAAATGCCGCACATTCAAGAGAGATCCATTTCGGGAAGTTGCGTCCACATTATCCTGCCCCGACGCCAATTACAACGCGAAGATTGCACTGGACAGGCCGGGCGGCGGATTAGTACCTTCAGATTGTCGCGGAAACCGCCGGCGCCGGAGAAAGCATGTTTGAAGGAAAAACCGTAGGGGTCGTGATACCCTGCTATAACGAACGCACACAGATCGAGCAGGTCCTCGAGACCATGCCCGATTATGTTGACTGTTCAATAGTTGTGGATGACGGCAGCACCGACGGCACGCCGGGGGTCGTTCGCGATTATATCGCCCGCGCGCCAAACGGGCACAAGATCGTACTGCTGGAGCAGCCAAACAGCGGCGTCGGGCGGGCGATTTCAAACGGGTACGTCGAATCCGCCAGGCGCGGCATGAAAGTCACTGCCGTGATGGCCGGCGACGGGCAGATGGACCCCAAGCAGCTCCGCATGGTAATAGCCCCCGTCGCTCGCGGCGAGGCCGATTACGCAAAGGGCAACCGCCTGTTCTACCGGCGGGCGTGGGAGATGATTCCCCGAAAACGATACCTGGGCAACGCGTTTCTGTCGATGCTGACCAAGATCGCCAGCGGTTATTGGCAGCTGGCCGATTCGCAGACCGGCTACACCGCAATCACCAGCGAGGCAATCGGGACAATCGACATAAACGCGCTGTACCCGCGATACGGGTACCCCAACGATCTTCTTGTGCGTCTGAACGTGTACAACTTCCGCGTGGCGGAGGTTCCGCTCCGCCCGGTCTACGGTGTGGGCGAGCAATCGAAGATGCGCCTGCTGAAGGTCATGCCGAGGATGTCCTGGCTGATTTTCAAGCGGTTCTTCTGGCGGATGTGGATGAAGTACGTCATTCACGACTTCCACCCGCTTGTGTTCTTCTACATGTCCGCGATAGGCGCCGGCGCGCTTGGCCTGCTGCTGTTCGTGCGGATGATCTGGATGTGGGCCGCTACCGGCGAGATACCGCCGATCAACGCCATGGCCTGGATGATGTGCACCATAAGCATGATCCAGTTCGCCTTGTTCGCCATGTGGTTCGACATGCAGATGAACCGCGACCTTACCATCCTCATCCGCCGGCCGATGGATGAATCAAACAAGCAGGAAGCCCCTGCCCAAAAAGACGAAGTGACCGTATAGGCCCACAATCAGATGAACCCGCCGGCCGGAGATTCGTAACATCAGGACCTGGTGGGAAGAATCTGATGAAGTTGTACACCTCGGCCCTCAAGGGGCTGGCGATATTTGTTCTGGGCGGCTGCGGCGCGGCGACGCAACGCGGGCTGTATGACGCCCAGCGAACCGAATCGGCGATTCACAGGCCGCTTGCTGCAACACGCGTAAGCACGTCGCCTCTGCTGCCAAACGTGGCAAGGGTTGACGAAAACCTCTTCCGCGGCGGCAAGCCCAAGGGCAAGGGGTTCGACGAACTCAAGGCTATGGGCGTTAAAACCGTCATAGACCTTGGCTTCTACTTCTTCGAGATCGACAACCTGCGCGACGCCGATCTGCGATACGAGCGCATCCCCTTCTTCACATACCGGCCAAAAGACAGCGACGTTGCGCGGTTCCTCCGCATCGCGAGCGATCCCGCAAACGGGCCTGTTTACGTGCATTGCCGGCGCGGCGCCGATCGCACGGGCATGATGGTGGCCATGTATCGCGTCGTGATCTCCGGCTGGAGCAAGGAAGACGCCATCGCCGAGATGATCGGCGGGGGCTTCGGTTTCGACGCACAATATCAGAACCTCATCGACTACGTGCAGAACGCCGATGTCGCCGCCATCGCCGCCCTTGCGGGGCTGCCTACAAGTTCATCGTGAACACAACGCCCAGGATTTTCCGCGGATCATCCAGTATCGCGTCGATTCCGGCCTCCACATCCGCCAGTGCGATCATGTGCGTGGTCAGGTCTTCAACCGGCAGTTTGCCCTGCGACATCAGCCGTATGCACAATTCCACATTTGTTCGCGTGGTCCATCGCATGAAAACCGGCGGGTAGTCGGCGCCGGCCTCCCACGTCTCGTCGTGATAGCCCGCTCCGGTTCTGGCGGCAAGGCGGATGTCGCAATTGGCGCTTTCATACACGAACGGGTACGAAACGCCGCCCACCAGGACTATTCTGCCCATCGGGTGCGTGTCGGGCGTAACCTTGAGCGACCGCATAACCTGTGCGTACGCCTTTGATGCATCGCCACCGAACGCCAGAAGTGCGGCGTCCAGACCGGCGCCGCGGGTCATCGCCCTGGTCGCGGCCACGGGGTCTTCCTTCGTCACGTTCACCGCTGCGTCCAATTCCCACTTGCGGGCCAGTTCAAGACGCAGATCGAGAGAATCCCACCCGACAACTTCCATGCCCGATAGCTTCATCAGCCTTCCGGCAAGCAGTCCGACAATGCCCAGCCCCACCACCGCGCCGTATTCGCCGATCTGCGGCTCCATTCTGCGGACGGCGTGAAGCGCCGTTGCCGCGAGCATCGCGTACGACGCCTGCGCGTACGAGACGTTGTCAGGCAGGGCGAAGCACAGATTGTGCGGAACCAGTGCGTAGTCGCCATGCACGGCATATGTCGCGCCGATGCACGCGATACGCTGACCAACCTCAAACCGCGTCACGCCCTCGCCCACCGCCAGAACATCTCCTGCATTGGAGTAGCCGAACGGCTTTGGCTCGTGCGGCTGGGCCGGCGTTTTGCGTTTCGCCGCCAGTTGCCCCCAGCCGCCAAGCTCGGTTCCGGGGCTCACCAGCGACGCCTTCACCTTCAGCATCACCCATCCGGGCTTTACCGGCCCGAGTTCCTGCTCAACCAGACGAATCCTGCCGTCATGACAAGTGGCGGCGACTCTGCGTTTGTTGGGAATCATGTGGATACTCTTCCTCTTGTTTATATTAAAAGCGATTTCGCATAAATCAGACCTTCGGCAACCAGATTCTCCGTAAAGACGGTGAACCCATATTTCGCCATACCGCCGCTCCTTTTGCGACACATCCACGATACCGGATCGGGCGGAATTTTGCTTTGCACGGGCTGGCGGTGCCCGCGACAATCTTTTGCACTTACTTGGCGCAGACTCCAGGCCGCTGTTATCATGTTATTGGTGTATAAGGACAGGCAAGGCCGACATTATGACTGATTTGGACTTACATGGCGCAGGCTTCTCTATGGAGCCCGACGAATCGGCGCGTCAGTTGGCGTCGGTTTTGGGCGGCCTTGCTCGCTGCAGTTTCCAAGTGGCCGCCGCCAATTACATCCTCTGGCCTTCCGGGCGAACGATCATGATGCACTCCCATGACAACCTGGTGCACCTTGATTACTTCAGCGGAAGCGGCCACGTTACGTTGCGCGACAAAACCCTGCCGCTGAGGCCCGCCACGCTTCTGATGATTCCGCCGGGAATACCGCATCGCTTCTCCTCGTCGCCCTCTTCGCTGATGAGGAACTACACGGTCAAGCTGCAAGTCGTTGGCATGCCGCCCGAGGCAATGCCAATGATTTACCTTCGCAAGCCGGATGAATCCCTCGCCCAGCGCGTGCGCGACGCTCTGTCGTGGATTGTCGAAGAGAACCAGATTCGATCCGACGGATACGAGTTCATTTGCGATTGCCTGCTTCGAGGCCTGTCAGCCGCGATGATCCGGGCGCGGATGAAGCTCATTTGCCCCCCCCCGCACGGCGTGCTTGAGGAGGCTTGCGGAATAATGGCGACGGAATATTCGCACCAGCTTGAAGTGCGCGACGTGGCCCATCGCTGCGGAATCCGCCCCGATTCGCTCAGCAGGCTCTTTCGTGCGCACCTCAAGACTTCCCCGCGGGCCTATCTTCAGGGCATCCGCCTGGAGCAGGCCAGGTCGCTGCTGTCCGGCGGGTATTCCGTCACGCACGTTGCCGAAATTACCGGCTTTGCGTCGGTGCATTACTTCAGCAGGGCTTTTGCAAGGGCGTTCGGCATTCCGCCAAGCAAATGGGGTCAAACCGATCTGATCAGTTCGCCCTTGCCGAAGCGATAGCCATGTCGGCAGCCTTCGCCGCAGACAACATGTCGCCGACGCTCACGTCAGGCGGGCGGTCTTCGAGCACCGCCGTGGCGAATCGCCGCAGCCAGTCTCTGCCCATCTGGCCGCCGTAACCGCTGACGGCCTCGCTGGTGATCTTTCGCGATTCGCCTCTTGCGCCGTCGGGCCTGTCTTCGCGGACGATCAGAAGCTCATCCTCCGTGCCCGTCCAGGCGGGCGACCACGCAAGCGAACCGTTTGTTCCCCGCGCCGAAAAGTAGATGTCCCTCGCGCCGGGGTACGACGGCGTTATCGAGTAGCTCACGTCCACCGAGACGATTGCGCCGCTTGATAGCTTCAGCACGGCCTGGGCGCTGTCTTCTATATCCCGCCTTGGCGGGCCGGCCGGCGGCGTGAAGAACGCCCTGGCGGCGGTGAATTCCTCGCCGGTGAGCCAATGGACATAGTCAAGCCAGTGAACCGCCAGGTTCCACATCGGCCCGCCGCCCTCGGATGCGTTGAGCATCCACAGCGCGTTGTCGCGCACGTAGCGATGCGCCCCGCCGGCGTTCAGCCGCACGTTGAACGCCGTGACGTTGCCCAGTGCGCCTTCGCCGAACAACTGCTTTATGTGCGAGCTTACCGCATGATTCCGCCAGCAATACGGGGAGCTGATCTTGAGATGCGGATGCCGCTGGGCCACGCCTGCAATGCGCCGCACCCCGGCAAGGTTGGCGGCGCAGGGCTTTTCCACGATCACGTGCTTTCCCGCCTGGGCCGCCGCTTCAACGGCCGAGGGCATCTGGCTGTGAGGCAGCCAGATTATCACCACGTCAACATCGTCCCGCTTGAGCAGGTCGTGATAGTCCGTGTGCACGTCCAGCTTGAACAGCTCGTTTTCCCCGGCGGCAAACCGCTCATCTTCATCCGACATCGCCACGAGCCTGTATTCAGGCAGATACTGCCAGAGCGGCTGGTACCACCGCGGGTGCTGATGCTTCAAACCTATTATTCCAACGCCGAGCGGTTTCATTTCTTCCCTCCGCCCGGGCCGACGGAGATTCCATTGAGCAGCAGTTCGACGACGTGATCGACCCTCTGCTTCATGTGCCCCGGGCCCAGCGGCTCGGCGCCCAGCAGCAGCGCCATCGTGTGGCGGTTCGAGAAGTAGAAGAAGCACATGGCGACGATGCTTATCAGCAGGTCGTGCACGTCGATCGATTTGCGGAACTTGCCTTCCTCCTGCCCTTTCTTGAGCGCCAGCCGAAGCGCCGTTATGACGGGCGCCTTCTGGTCTTTCAGGTTAAGCCGCCCTGCCGTCCTGCCTTCGTTGAGGTTCTCATACGAGATAAGCCTGACGAATGCCGGGTGAGTGCTGTTGAACTCATGATACCGCGCCACAAGCGTCTGGAGCAGTTTCTCCGCCGGCAGCAGCATCGAGCCAAGCTCGATTTCAAGGCTGTAGAATTCCCTGTACACGATCTCCAGCACCGCCTCGTAGAGCCCTTCCTTGCCACCGAAGTAGTGATACGCCAGGCGTTTGTTCAGCGACGCCTTCGCGCAGATTTCCTCGATGGTGGCTGCGTTGGGTCCGAGTCGGGCGAATACCTCTATGCCCGCGTCGATCAGCGCCTGCTTGCTTCGCTGCGGATTCCTGGTGGCAGCGGCCGTTTGTTTTTTCGCCATGTTCGCTCCTGGTTGCCGCCAATTGTAACTCTTGCGTTACTTGTAGTCAAGATAAAAGTACATCAACTCTTGACTAAGTTACTACAAGTGCGTATAGTCTACATCAAGCATCAAGCACACCCGGAGTTCGAGCAATGAGCAGTCCATTGAAGGTAGTGGTCACCGACTACATCGAGGCCGATCTTGACTGGGAACAACGCGAGCTTGCCGGCCACGGCATCGCGATCGAGACCCACCAGCTTAAGCAGGCATGCGAGGATGACGCCATCCGCGCAATTGGCAGGTCGGCAGTCGCCACTGCCGCGTCCGGACCGGCGGACTTCGATTTCGCCGATCACAAGGTGCTGATCGAAGACATGGCCCGCGCCGTCAGCACCGGCGCAGACCCCGCGATAACCGCCGCCAGCGCCAGAAACACCCTCGAAACCGCCCTTGCAATGTACAAATCCGCCAAACTCGGTAAAGACGTTACCCTGCCGTTGGCCGATGAAGAAGACATTTGGTGACCGCGACGGCAAGGAGTATTACGTGAGCCAGGTGAACGAAGCAATACACAACGTCGAGCAGCTTGAAGATGTGATGACCCGCCCGGGCGATGAACTGGTCGAGTTCGTCAAGACCCTCTCGGGCGACCTGATGGTGCTCGGCGCCGGCGGCAAGATCGGCCCGTCCCTGTGCATGCTCGCCAGGCGTGCCTTCAAGCAGGCCGGCGTGAACAAAAAGGTTATCGCCGTCGGACGTTCGCCGCTGACAGAGCTTGAGGCGCCGGGCGTTCAGACGATTCAGTGCGATCTGCTCGACCCGCAACAGGTCTCCAGACTGCCGGACGTGGAGAATATCATCTTCATGGCCGGCAGAAAGTTCGGCTCCAGCGGCGCCGAGCACCTTACCTGGGCCATCAATGTGCTGGTTCCGCATAACGTCGCAGCTATGTTCACATCCTCACGCATTGTGTGCGTATCGACCGGGTGCGTCTATCCCGTGATGGACCTCGCCGGCGGAGGCGCGACGGAAGACACCCCGCCCGCGCCCGTTGGCGAATACGCCATGTCGTGCCTGGGCAGAGAGCGGGTCTTCGACTACTACGCAAGCGTGACGCAGCAGAAGGTGCTTCATTACAGGCTAAACTACGCGCTGGACCTTCGCTATGGCGTTCTGGTGGATATCGCGAGGAAGGTGTTCGCGGGGGAACCGGTGGACGTGACAACCGGCTATTTCAACGCCATCTGGCAAGGCGACGCCTGCGACAGGCTCATCCGCAGCCTTGCGTTCGCAGCCAACCCGCCGGCAGTGCTGAACATCACCGGCCCCGAGGTGGTTTCGGTTCGCGCTGCCGCCATTGCATTCGGCAAGGCGTTCGACAAAAAGCCCATCTTCACCGGCCAGGAGAACGGCAAAGGCTACCTCAGCGACGCCACTCGGGCCAACACCCTGTTTGGCTATCCTCGAACGCCAATAGGAAAGCTGATAGACTGGACTGCCGCCTGGGTGAAAGAAGGCGGCCGCCTTCTGGGCAAGCCGACCCATTTTGAAACTCAGGACGGCAGATACTGATTTGTCAATACGTGACCTTGTTGGAGAACACCATGAAGATAGCACGCATAAAGACGTCGCAAGGCCCCTGCTTCGCCACGATCGAAGGCGACCAGTTCCACTTGCTTGAAGGCCAGCCGTTTGAAGACATCCGGCCGACGGGCGGGACGATTCCTTTCGATGAATCTCTGCTGCTTGCGCCGGTTGACCCGCGACAGATCGTCGCCATCGGCGCCAACTACCGCAAGCACTGCATCGAGTGCAACGTGCCGATACCGGATCGTCCGGTGGTGTTTCTCAAGGCGGTCAACTCGCTGGCCGGGCCTGGCGATGCCGTCGTCCTGCCGCGGATTGCGCCAGCCGAAGTTGACTGGGAGGCAGAGCTTGCGATTGTGATCGGCAAGCCGACGAAGAACATCGAGCCCGCCGACGTTCACAAGCACATCCTCGGCGTGACCTGCGCAAACGACATCAGCGCCCGCGACGTGCAGATAAAGCAGGACAAGCTTTGGGATCGCGGCAAGAGCTTCGACACATTCTGCCCTCTCGGCCCTTGGATTGAGACGCAGGCGAATTACGGCAATCTCGGCATCAAGCTGACGCTCAACGGCCGGGTGATGCAGGACGCGCGGACCGACGACATGATCTTCGACGTGCCGTTTTTGGTGAGTTACCTCTCCAAGTGCATGACGTTGTTTCCCGGCAGCGTGGTGCTGACCGGCACGCCCTGGGGCGTTGGCATGGGCCGCACGCCAGCCATGTATCTCAAGGCCGGGGACGTGATGACCGTGGAGATCGAAGGCGTGGGTCCGCTGACCAATCCCGTCGTGCTGGAGTCGTAGGCCTTGAGGAAAACCGGCATTTCCTCTGGCCAAATGCCCGCGAGAAACGATATAAATACCAGTCACTCGCGAGGGTGGCGGAATTGGCAGACGCGCCAGGTTTAGGTCCTGGTCCCGAAAGGGTTGTGGGTTCAAGTCCCTCCCCTCGCAGTGCGGCCCGGCCGCATCAGAGCGCACACTCGTGCCACACAGCCTGCTTCGCAGCACGCCATTTGCGCTCGCATTACACCCAGGAATCGCAACAAGCACGACGCCAGAAGCCCCGCATGGCAATGCGGGGACCTGAGTGTTATCGCGAAGCGAAACCACGCCGTTTGCTGTTTTTTGTTCGCGTCGTGATTATCGCACGAAAAACAAATACAACGACGAGGTGTCGCTACGCGACTGGAGTCACGTCCCCGCATGGCAGGGCGAGGCTTTTGCGTTGGGATGGTTTTTGGAGTCGTGCTGTAATCTATTCGTTTCTCTGCACAGCCGGGGGCGGCTGATTGGCGAGGAGAGCGGTTTCGATTGAGGTGAGAATGTCGGGCGAAAGATCGGCGCGATCGGAGTAACGAAGAAAGGCGAGATAGTCGTACCATTGGGCGGCGTGCTCGTGGCCGGCGGAATGGCGAATACGCGAGGCGTACTGGGTGAGAGTTTCGCTCGCTCCCCGTCCCCGGCCCTCCGGGGCGCGGCCCCAGGGGCTCTTGGGATCCAACTTCTTCATGCGGCTGTCAATCCGGCGAAGCATGGACTGAATGCGGCACACGGCAGCGTCGGGAGGACAACGCGACTTCACACGAGACGACCTTATCTTCAGCAATCTGCGAATGACAAGCAACGCAGCAAGGACGACAACCACCAGGCCCGGCAATGTCGTGAACAGCAGGCCGGCGATAATCACGGCCGACTTGCCCAGCCATTCGAGAAAACCGCCGACGCCGCCAAGGGCGATGGCGTTCTTGAATTCCTGCCAGCCGAACTTCAGCGAATCCCACATGTAAGCGAAGGAAGAATCATTTCTGCTTTCAGGCACCCCCCCTGCCGGCGTGGCCTCCACCGTCACCCACAGCCCCTGCTGGTCGTCCCACGCCTCAACCCAGGCATGAGCGTCGCGATTCCTGGCAACCCAGTAGTCGCCGAACGTGTTGCGTTCGTTCACCACAACGCCGGTAACGTATCTTGTCGGCACGCCCGCGAGCCTAAGCAGAACGGCAGCGCCGGTTGCGAAGTATTCGCAATGGGCGGCTGGGCGCTCGAGCAGAAAGTACGCCAGAGGATCCCTGCCTTCGGGAACCTGCAAGCCCATGACATAGGTGTAGTTGTCGCGGAAGTAATTCTCTATTTCGCTGATCTTGCGGGCGGTGGATTGGCTGTTGGCGGTCAGTGCGGCAGCAAGTTTCAGTATTTCAGGGTGCAGGTCCTGCGGGGTCTTGAGCAGCAGTTCCCGCAGTTCGTCGGACGGCGGCGAAGCGGCAACGCCCACCACCGCCCCGGATGGGGCAAAGGCCTGATAATTCGCGCCGGGCGGCATGTTGGGGGCGGTGATGTCGCGGCACTGCCCGACATTCACATCGTCGGCGGGCGCGCGCACGGCGGTGGCTTCAAGCGGGGCAAGCAGCGTGACGTCGCCGCCTGTCGGCCAAACGTCCAGCACATTCCATGCGACATCCTCGCGATGCTCAAGCACGAACACGTTGCCTTTGCCGGGCGGATATGCGTTGTCGGCTGGGGCTGGTTTGGCGCGAGTCACGGACCCCGTTGCCCGCCATCTGGAGTTGCCATATGTGTCATAGGCCCCCGCCCGCAGATAGCCTGGAGACCGCAACGCGAACACGCGGACGACAACCTTATCGGCGTCCTCTCCGAGCGGATCGACGGAACCGAGGCTGTTGATGCGGTCGAAACTTGCGACGCCTTCTGGGCCGGGCTTGAGCAGGCTGGAGAGCTTCGCCTGGTTATCCTTCAGGAATCGCCCGCCTGCAAGCCCGCCCGCCGCGGCAATCGTGATAGCGGCAGCGGCAGCGGCCCAGACGATTGGCCTGCGCCTGCCGACCCTGGCCCTGCACGACAGGAGGAACAGCACCGATAGCATGGCCGTCAGCGTCGCAGCCGCCTGATACACCCTGTCCTGAGAGGCAGTGGCCGAGATATTGCCCGCGCATATCAGCACCGACGCGGCGTACAGCGGCATTTCTATCGACGTCGGCCCGGCGTAGAACAGCAGCAGCGTCATCAGCGACAGCAGCAACTGGGCTATCGCATACGCAAGAGGAAACAGCAGGAAGCCGTTCACGAGCCTGTCGTCGAACGGGCGGGCGCGCCAGAGCAGTGTGAACAGCAGCATCAGCAGCAGCGCCAGGATGTTCTGGCGGGTTCGCGGCAGCGTTATCCGCATCGAGGGCAGGAACGATAGAACGGCAGCGAGGATCATGCCGCCGGCAAAGGCGTAGCTTCGGGACGTGTACGCCAGCGTTGCGGCGCATGTCACAAGCAGCGAAAACGCCATAATGCGGCGAGTCATAGTTGCTCTATGCCTCCGGCCAGCACGTCCTTTGGCGACAGGACAGTAATTGGCCCTGCCCACGATTCGTCCTCGCCAACTTCCACTGTCGGCTTTGCGTCACGCACGATGATAACCCTGGCGGCGCACCCCGCCTGAACGCACGAGCGAACCAGGTCGCGCCGCGTGGGATCCCAGTCGATGAAGACGCCCACGACGGTGGAAACGTTCTCAAGCTCGTCGTTGAGAGCCGGCATGATTCCAGGGAACGGGTTGCGATTCGTGGCGGTGACGCATGCGAGAATTTCCAGCACGTTTTCGAAATTGGCCCTGTGCCTGCCGGATCGGAAGACGTGCAGTTGCTCGCCGGCGGCGAATATGTCGATCAGGAACTCGCCTCGCGATACGGCGTCGGCGATGGATGCCGCCAGGCTTATGGCTGCCTCGAAGTCGGCGTGGGTTTGTTTTCGTTTAAGCATCGAGCCGCCGACGAACGTGTCGAGGATCAACGCGATGCGGCAGTAGTATTCTTCCTGGTATTCGCGGACAACGGGCTTTCCGATTCTCGCCCACGAGCGAAAGTCGATGCGCCGGGTCGAGTCGCCGGGGCGGTACTCCCTGTTGCCGATGTACTCGGGCGATTCGCCCACCATGCTGGTCATGACGACGCCGCCGGGCTGATGCTTGTGCCCGATGGGCAGGTTTACCCCGGCAAGCGGGTTGAAGAACGGCGCCACGACAAGCGTTGACTCGCCGCGGGGCCTGCTGCCGCTTCGCAGCATGTTGAACGGAAACGTGGTGAACGCCCTTGGCGGCGAAAGGCGGTAGATGCCGCGCCTTGTGGGCAGCAGTTCCAGCCGAACCAGGGCGGATTCATTGTGCCTTAAGAGCGGAGCAAGGGGCGATTCGCCTATTTGCAGCGAGTTATCCACATTGAACACACCGACAGAAGCGTCGAGAGCGGGCAGGCGGCGGAGGTTTGTGATTTTGAATTCCGAAACTATCGGCCGGCCCGCGACGGCACGGTCTGGAAAGCCTCCGCTGATATCCAGGCGTGGCCAGAACAACAGCCCGCAGAAAAAGGCCACCATGTAAACCGCGCCCAGCGCCATTGCCAGGTGGTAAATCGGAATGGACAGCGATATCTGGCCCACCAGCGCGCTCATGACGAATGCAGCCAGGATGATTCTTCCGCCGCCGGTTACGCGGAAGGCCAGTATGTCGCGAATCTGCGCAAGCGGGTTCTTTGCCCAGCGCATCACGTTGGAACCTTCACCCTGGAGATAATGTCGGTTATGACGCCGTGCTTTGTGACGCCGCCGTATCGTGATTTGGCCGTAAGCATCACGCGATGCGGCAGCACCCATGGGGCCAGCCGCTGCACGTCGTCGGGAAGCACGTACTCTCTTGCGGAGACGTAGGCGCTGGCCTGCGAGATTCGGAAAAGCATGAGCGATGCGCGGGGGCTTGCGCCTAATCGCAGGCGGGAATCGCTCCGCGTCATGCCCACCAGGCGGACTATGTATTCCGAAACCGCCGGATCCACGTGGACCTTTCGCACTTCCTTCTGGATTTCCTGCACCTGGGCGCACGTCAGCACGGGTGCGATGCCTTCGAGCGGATCGGAATCGGCGTGGGCGTGCAGGACATCCTGCTCGACCTGCGGCGAGGGGTAACCAAGATCGAGCTGCACCACGAACCGGTCGAGTTGCGCCTCGGGCAGCGGATACGTGCCGTGATGCTCGATGGGGTTTTGGGTGGCCAGCACCATGAACGGCGACGGCAGGACGTGCCGCACGCCCTCGATGGTGGCCTGCATTTCGTTCATTGCTTCCAGCAGCGCCGACTGCGTTCGCGGCGAGGCGCGGTTGATCTCGTCGGCAAGCAGGATATTGCAGAACACCGGCCCCTGGCGAAACGAGAACGTGCCGTTGACCGGGTTATAGATGGACGAGCCGAGGATGTCCGCCGGCAGCAGGTCTGGGGTGAACTGGATTCGGCTGAAGCCCGCGTCGATGCTTCGAGCAAGCGCCTTGGCCAGAGTGGTCTTTCCGACGCCGGGCACATCCTCCATCAGCACCGATCCGCCCGCAGCCAGGGCGATGGTAAGGATGTCAATTGCCTCTTCCTTGCCGCGGATAACCTTCTGGAGGTTGTCTCGCAGCGCCCTCAAGCCGCCAAGGTGGTCGTTCATGCCTGCTCCTTAGACGATAGT
This sequence comes from Planctomycetota bacterium, assembly GCA_012729725.1. Classification (GTDB taxonomy): domain Bacteria; phylum Planctomycetota; class Phycisphaerae; order SM23-33; family SM23-33; genus JAAYCO01. Next base: position 1,584 of record JAAYCO010000167.1, on the reverse strand, counting down.
GCGGCCACAGCGATTATGGTTTTACCAGAAGCCCCGCCCGCATGGAAGCACGTGTATTCAAGCAGAAAGCGACCCCGGCTCGGATACAGGAAGGATAAGGATTGACAATCAGCGTTTATGGCTTATGATATCGTTCACATGAACGATGCACATTGCCAATCTGTGACAATCTCTGCCGTGGCGCAGAACGCCGGCGTCAGCAGGATGACCGTTTCACGCGTCATGAGCAACGACCCGCGGGTCCTGCCCCAGACCAGGCAGCGGGTGCTGGCGGCTATGCAGGAAATGGGATACGTGCCAAACCCGTCCGCACGCGCGATGCGAAGCAGGGACAAGCTGCTGGCCGGGCAGAACAGTTGCTTCGCCGTGATCTTCGGCACCGACACCCAGAATGCCGACGAGTTCTTCTGCGAGGTGGCGCGCGGCGTGGAATCTCAAGCTGCCGCCAGCGGGCTTTGCGCGCTTCAGGTTCACTGGCTCGAAGACGCCCATGCATCCTGGCTGCGAGTCCAGAGCGCCTGCTCGGTCGCCGGCATGTGCGGGGTGATACTCGTGGGCCAGTTCGGCAGGGAAGACATCGAATCCATCTCCCGCGTCACGCCGAACGTGATATTGGTTGACTGCCCTCGCCCGGCGGGAACCTCGTGCGTCGGCATCGAGTCGGACAACGTCGCCGGGTGCGAGCTGGCGCTGCGGCAACTCGCCGAGGCGGGCTCGCGAAGGCCGGTGGTGATAGCGGGCCCGCAAGGGCATTACTTCTCCAACGCCATGCAGTCGGCAGCGGGCAATCTCGCGGGCCTGTTTGAAAGCGTGCAGTTGCTGCACAGCGACTATTCATCGAAATCCGGACGGCAAATCGTGAGCGACCTGATTGCCCGCGGGGCAGACTTCGACGGCATCTTCGCCAACGACACGCTTTGCCTGGGCGCGTACCGCGCCATTCATTCGGCGGGGCTGGGCATTCCCAAGGACATCCGCATCGTCGGCTTTGACGATCTGCCGATATGCGAGTTTCTCACGCCGTCGCTCACCAGCGTCAGCATCGACAAGCGGCAACTGGGAAGAGAGGCGGTCGCGAGCCTTCTTCAAATCGTCCGCGGCCGGTGCGAGCAACTCAACATGAAGATAACCGTAAACGCGACACTGATCAGACGTGAATCCGCGTAATCGCTTCTCCAGCAACACAGAAGGGACACAAATGAATACCGTGGGAATACCGCTGCATGAATACGCCCAGCGCGTTACAAAGGCCTCGAAGCTGATAGCCAACGCCGGCCTGGATGTGATGGTCGCCAATTCCAACGAGGCGGACTACTCCAACGTGCGATACTTCTCGGCATACTGGCCGCTGTTCGAGATGGGCGGCGTATCCATCGCCCCAAACGGCAAGGCGGCGCTGATGATCGGGCTTGAATCCGAGCAGTACGCCCGCGGCAGAAGCGTGATCGACAACATCCACATGCAGGCGGAGTATCGCGAGACTGCCGACCCGGCCTATCCGGGCATGAAGGCGGCGACCTACTGCCAGACCTTTGAATCCATCGGCGTGACAAACCCCAGGCGAATCGGGCTTGCGGGTTATCT
>JAAYCO010000166.1 GCA_012729725.1 Planctomycetota bacterium | reverse complement strand
TGCTGCGGCTGCAACTACGCGTGCTCTCGAACTCATCCTTTTCTCCTTTGCAATTGGCTCCTTTGGCCAGGCTCTCCTTAGAGCCTACAAAACCACGTTCATTATATCGCGAACCTTCAGTATGACAAGAGAATACTTGTAACAATTCCAGATACGCCGAGTCATATTCCCTTAAGCCCAACTGCACTTGAAGGCGATTTGGCCGGCATCGGCTGCATCGCCTTCAAGTGCAGTAATTACAAGGGGTTATGTGCTAAGCTCCAGTGCTACGGCAGCATGCCTCTTGCGGTCAAAGCGGCGCAAACCCGCTGGACGGCAAGCAGCATGGCGGCATCCCGCATTGATACCTTCTGCTCGCCCGCAAGGGCATGAACCTGGCGGAACGTCTTTGCCATGCGCTCGGCCAGACGCTGGTGCACAACCTCTTCGGCCATCTGTTCCTGCTGCGTTTCCTGCGTGTATTCAAGGTACGAAACGAACACGCCGCCGGCGTTGCAGAGGATGTCCGGAATGACGAACACGCCCTTTTCCTCCAGAATCGCGTCGGCCTTGGGAGTGGTGGGGCTGTTGGCGCCCTCGGCAATGACCTTCGCCTTGACGTTGGCGGCGTTCTGCTCGGTGATCTGGTTGGCGGCGGCTGCGGGCACAAGCAGATCGCACGGCATTTCGAGCAGCTTCTGGCCATCGATGTTCTCGGCGCCGGTGAAACACGTCACCTTGCCGGTCTTGGCCACGTGGTCGTTCAAGGCGGACACGTCGATGCCGTTGGCGCTGTAAATCGCCCCGAAGACATCGCCGATGCCGACTATCTTCAGGCCCAGGTCGCTCAGGGCCTTGGCTGCCACCGAGCCGACGTTGCCGAAACCCTGCACTATGGCGGTCGACGACTTTGGGTCGAGCTTGCAGAGCTTCATCGCCTCGACGGCAGTCATGGCGACGCCGCGACCGGTGGCTTCACGCCGGCCGGCGATGCCGCCCATGATGATCGGCTTGCCGGTGACATAGCAGCCGTGGGTGGTGGCGCCGCCAAAATTGCTGGCGATCACATCCTTGATGTGGCCCATGTCGATGTCGTTGGTTCCCATGTCCGGCGCGGGAACGTACACGAACGGGCTGATGTGCCTGTGGGCGTTTCTTGCGAAGCTGCGGATGACGATTTCCTTGTCGCGCGGGTTAAGCGTCAGGGGGTCGGCCACGATGCCGCTCTTTCCGCCGCCGAAGGGCACGCCGATCAGCGCGCACTTCCATGTCATCTCCATCGCCAGGCCGTGCACGTCGTCGATCGAGGTGGTGGGGCTAAGCCTTATGCCGCCCTTGGCAGGCCCAAGCGCGTCGCTGTATCTAACAACGAACGCCTTGAAAACGTGCACCTTGCCATCCGACAACTGCGGGGCGAGCGTAATCTCGATGCGTTCCTTTGGCTCTCGAATCTTCGCCAGGACGTCATCGCTGCAAACGCCGGTCAGCCGCTTCGCCGCGCGTTCAAAGTTGGTGCGCGCATTGGTCAGTATGGTGTTGACATTGCCCATTTGAGACTTTCCTTTTTGTATTGGAACAACATCTATTCGAACTTCATCGCCCCGACGATTCGGGCGCATTCTTCTAGCACGGATAAACCTTCACGCAGACCTTCTTCGTTGATCACCAGCGGCGGGCAGATCTTGACGGCGCAGCCGCCCACGCCGACGGGGGCGAACAGCATTACGCCCTTCTGGATGGCAAGACGCACCATTTCCCATGCTGCCTGCGGGTCGCTTTGCGTGCCGCCCGGCAGCGTGAACTGGATCGCGCCGACCAGGCCGACGGATGTGAACCTGCCAACCTTGCCGTTGGTGGCATCGGCGATCTTCTTGCAGCCTTCGGCCAGAACCGGGGCAAGCTTCGCCGCGTTCTCGACCAGCTTGTCCTTGAGGATGACCTCAAGATTGGCCAGTGCTGCCGCGGCGCAAACGGTGTTTGCGGAGTGCGTGCTTGTCATCTCGCCCGGGCCGTAAATGCTCATCAGCTCTTCGGTTCCCAGCACAGCCGACACCGGCATGCCGCCCGACAAACCCTTGCCACAGGCAGCCAGATCGGGAACAACGCCCAGGTTCTGGAAGCCGAACATCTTGCCCGTCCTGCCGAAGCCCGCCTGCACTTCATCGAAGATCATGACTGCGCGGTTGTCGTTGCACCACTTGCGCAGCGACTGGGCGTACTCGGCTGGCATAAGCGTGGCGTTGCAGCCCTGGAACGTCTCGCTGATAACGCCGCAGACGTTCTTGGGATCGACGCCCTTGTTGGCCAGCGTCTTGAGGAACACGTTGAAGCTCGTGTCCTTCTGGCGGAAACCGTCGGGGAATGGAACCTGCACGAAGCGAGGGTCGGTGTCGCCCAGCCACGACTTGAGGCCCGGCGATCCGCCGGCAAGCTGGCTGCCCATGGTCCTGCCGTGGAAGGAATTGTCAAACGACACGATGATGTTCTTGGCGGCGCCGCCGATGTTCATGCCCTGCGTGCGGGCAAGCTTGATGCAGCACTCCGTCGCCTCCGAACCGGTGCTAAGCAGAAACACGCGCTTCAGCGGGGCGGGCAGGATCTTCGCTATGGCCTCGACCAGCTTCAGGCGGACCTGGCTGGGGAAGGCGTAGGTGTGGTACATGCCGCCCTCGGCCATGCCTTTTATGGCGTTGACTATCTCGGGCCGGTTGTGGCCCGCTGCCGTCACAAGCACGCCGGACGAAAAGTCCAGCCAGGTGTTGCCGTAAGGGTCGCTGACGGTGAAGCCCTCGCCCTTTTCCCAGATCACGGGCGGCTGACCGCCCATGCTTCGGGGCTCAAGATTTCGCAGCCGCGTCAGGGTGTCTATCGATTCGGGAACAGGTATCTTCGTCACGATCTTGCGATACTTCGTGCTGACCGTTGGAACCGTCTCGGGAACAAGGGGAAACTCTTTCGTAGCCATCTTTACTTACTCCTGCATCAAGTTGGATATTGGTTAGTATTGTTTGAACTGCACGCCGCTCTTGTCGCCGTAGCTGATGGCAACCTCTCTGCCGCCGTTTTGAATGCTCATGCGGGCCGCCTCGATAACCAGCTCGTTGTAGCTGCTGTTTCGGGGCGTGGCCATGATGCCCTCGGCGTCAAGCTGCTTGATGAACTGCTGGCGGTCGGACAGCTTGTCCATCGCCGCTGCCTTGCGGCAGGCCTTGATGATGAACTCCGCGCTGCGATGGCCGTAGCCGATTGGCGTAAGGCCCGGGCCGCCGGAGTCGATCAACTGGAAGTAATCGGGGTTGGGCTCGCCGTAGATCGTGTCGCCCGGATCGGTTCCCGGCGCGGTGTACCCGTGCTTGACGCCGCGGTACTGGTCGGAATGGAACAGCAGCGTTGCGTCGTTTGGCCCCTGGCCCCACATGGCCAGGCCCTGCGCGTTTCCGCCCGGCGCCGAGTTGGGATACCCGATGGCGTCGACGACGCTCAGGCTTGCGCCGTTTTCCCAGATAACCCTGCCGTCGGTCCAGAGATACCCGTCCCGGCCGTTGGGGTACTTGTCCTTTATGCCGTAAACGCTGACGGATACAGGCTTTAGACCGGTGATGAACGCCACCAGGTCAACGTAATGGCAGCCGACGTAGGTGAACATGTCGCTGTTCTCGCACGTGCACCAGTTCTGGAAGTTCGAATCGCGGTAGTACCACGGCTCGATCATCTGCGCCTGTGCGAGTCGGAACTCGCCGAACCTGCCCGCGCGGTACGCCCTTCGGGCCATCATGTTGCGGTAGTCGAACCGCTTATGATACTCAACGCCCACGACCAGCCCCTTGTTGTATGCCAGTTCGGCCACTTCCTCCGCCTGCTGATGCTTGAGCACCAGCGGCTTGACTATGCACACGTGCAGGTTGTGCTCGATGGCCTGCTTGAGCACCGGGTAATGAACCTGGTCGGGCACGGCCACAACGGCGATGCTGCCTGCCGGCGCCGAGGCCAGCAGCTCTTTGTTGAGGTCGGGGAACATCTCCTTGTCCGACACCTTCGCCGGGTCGGGATGCGGAATGATGCTCTGCCCCGGGAAGGCCTTGGCCAGCGCCGGGTCGTTCATGATGTCCCTCAGGGGAGGGGCGTTGAGGGCGCAAACGTGAATGTCGCCTACAAGGCCTTCACGTTGCAGATGATAGATAGTCGGCAGAAGTTGGATCCTCGTGATCATTCCGCCGCCGATCACATAAACAGGGGGTTTGAAACTCATTGTCTTTCCTTTGTCCTTTGTCAGTAATCGCCAGGTGCGGTTTTGTTGTACCGCTGCATGTAATCGAGGTGCCCGGTCATGATTTTTTGGCACGCCACGGAGTCTCTTCGTTTGAGTGCGGACAGGATCTTCTCGTGAAAATCGGCAGCGATCTGCTCTTCGCCTTCCTGCTGGCTGGTGAAGACGGACGAGAAGCGGTGGTACTCGTAGATGGCCTCGAAGGCCTTGACCAGCACCATGTTTCCGCTGGCCTGGACGATGGCCTGGTGAAACAGCATGTCGTGCTTGAGGAACCCGGCCAGATCGTCTTCGACGGCGTCCTGCATGAGGCGGGCAAGTTTCTCCAGGGCCTTGATCTGCTTGTCGTCTATTCGTTCGCACGCCAGCGCGCATGCGGGAATCTCGATGGCCTTTCGAGCCAGGACGACATCTTCCAGCCGGACGTTATCGAAAGCGGGGGGCAGCAGCTTGTGCGTGATTTTTGCGTCGCTGAGACTGTTGACGTATATGCCCGAATTCGGCCGGATCGATACCACGCCCAGCTTTTCGAGCCCCTCAAGCGCCTTTCGCAGCGTGCCCCTGCTGATGCCCAACTGCTCGCACAAAGAGCGCTCGGCGGGCATGCGCTCGCCCACCCGGTAAGCGCCGCCGGCGATCATCGCGATGATCTCCCGCATGGCCTGATTGGACAACGATTCTTTCTGCACTGAACACGCTTCCTAAAATTGGTACACTCACTGTACCAATTCTGTGGAGTGCGTCAAGAGAATAAACTGAATGATTTGCACAAATTGAACGCATCTGGCCGACGGGCCGCCGGGTCACTATACTGGCGGCGAAAGCGCCGGCCCCCGAGTGACCGGGCACAACACGATATTGCAAAGCAATTGAGAGCGCGAACATGGCCACACTGCCGTCGAAGAAGATCGCCAGGCTTACCAGCAAAATGCTGCCCGAATTGACCGCCATTCGACACTACATTCATCAGCACCCTGAACTGGGCTTCGAGGAAGTTGGCACTGCGGCGATAGTGCAGCGGGAGCTTGAATCGGCAGGCATAGAGGTCACGCGCATCGGCGCAAGCGGGGTAGTAGGGCTGATTCGCGGCGCGGGCAGGCGGACGGTCGCGCTTCGGGCCGACATGGACGCGCTTCCGATGCGGGAAGCAACCGGCCTGCCTTACGCATCGGTCAACGACTGCATGCATGCTTGCGGGCATGACGGGCACGTCGCGTGCCTGATCGGCGCGGCTCGCGTGCTGGCGCAGATGCGAAGCGAACTGCCCGGCAACGTCAAGCTATTGTTCCAGCCCGCCGAGGAGGCCCGCGGCGGCTCGAAGACTATGATAGACGGCGGCTGCATGAAATCGCCCAAGGTGGATGCGGTGTTTGCGTTGCACGGCTTTCCGGATGTGGAGCTTGGATGCATCGCTGTCAAGTCCGGGCCGGTGATGGCGGCTACGGATCGTCTTGAAATAGACGTTCGCGGCGAAGGCGCCCACGGCGCATATCCGCACAAGTCGCACGATTCGGTGCTTTGTGCCGCAAGGATTATCGACGCTGTCCAATCGATAGTCTCGCGGGAGCTTGATCCGCTCGATCCCGCCGTAGTCAGCATAACCACTATTCACGCGGGCAATGCCTACAACATCATTCCGGAACGAGTTGAGATACTGGGAACCATCCGCACGTATTCCC
>JAAYCO010000026.1 GCA_012729725.1 Planctomycetota bacterium | reverse complement strand
GTCAGCGAATGCATGTCATACCGAAGGCGAATGCGGGAATGCTGCGCCGGCGCCGCCGCGAGCGCCGATAGCTGCCAAAGGCAGTCATCAAGCGTCTCGCGCAGCACCTGTTCAAAGGGCGGAATCATTTCAGGATCGTCGCTCCGCGTCAGACCAAGCTCGCCTCGCACTCTGGGATCATCAATGCTTCTGTAGTGGGCGGCCGTGGCTATCACTACCGGAGGCTCATCCCGACGGCTCAGAAGAAAACGGCAACTCACGCCAAGGCTTTGCTTCAGAGTCGCCAGCGTCCTGGCAGCCAGTTCCTGCTTCGGCTCAAGAAGCCGCACCTTCCGCTCGCCGGCTGACTGATCAAAATCGATTCGCACGTCGGCCTCGATGGTTGCCGCCGACTCGCCGCCCCCGGCCCGAAACATGCATTCCAGGCGGCTGCGAAGGTGCTCGCGGGCGAAGCCATCGCCCGGACCCGATGCGCGCACTTCCGTCAGATTAGTGTTCGCCGGAATCACAATGTCCGCGGGCGCCTGGTGATGTATCTCCACCACCGGCGCGACGCAACCGGCATAGGCAGCCACGCCGCACAACACCGCCGACAATAGCAGGAATCTCATTGGCTCTTCTCTCGTCAATGGACATAATTGTATGCTCATGGCGGCATGCTGTCACGCCCCTGGGCGCTGGATATAATTCCACGAAAGAGCCATCGGTGAAACCACGGCAGGGAATGCAGGGATACAGGATGTCAACGCTCGCAACGCGCGCGGCGAGCCTGGCGCTTGTGCTGCTGGCCGGGTGCGGCGCCCAAACGGTGCTGCTGGGCACGTCCGGCGGCCACCTTTTCGTAGGGTATGACCAGCTTGTCACGCCCGGCGAAGAAACCGTTCTTGAGGCCAGGCTCCAGAGCGGCGATCTGCTGTCGGACCGGCCCGGCCACGCCGTCAGATTCCTGCTGGACGGGCGGCTGTACGGAATCACCCTGACCGACAGAGAAGGCATGGCTCAACTGCCCTTCACGCCCCAGAGGGAGATGGACTACTTCTTCATCGCCACGCCGACGGCGACCGGCTTTTGGAGCGACCCGCCCTCGGCCGTTGATGTTCTCGTTGCGTGCCGGCGCTCCGATGCGCCGCTGCTGATAGTGGACATCGACCGGACGCTTGTCGAGTCGGGCTTTACGCAGGTGCTTCTGGGCGAGCCCCAGCCTATGCCGCATTCGGTGCCGGTCATGCAGCGACTGGCGAAGGAATTCTGCGTCGTGTATCTGACGCATCGGCCGGAGTTGTTCAGCCCGAAGAGCAAACTCTGGCTGTGCCGCAATGGTTATCCCGCCGGGCCTGTCCTGCTTGCCGATGTTGAAGGCTTCATCAAGGGAAGCAGCGGTTTCAAATCGGCCCGGCTGGCGGAACTCAGCGAGAAGTTCACCAACATTCGCCTTGGCATTGGCGATCTTGTCACCGATGTGCTTGCTTATCGTTCCGTCGGCGCCGGCGGATACCTGATACTTCATCCCCATCTGCTCGAGCCGGAGGAACTGCTCGATCTGGCGAGGCAGGTGGATGAACTGCCACAGGCGATTCAGGTTGTGACCGGCTGGGACGAGATCGAACAGGGCATCTTCGAAGGGCGGCGGTTTCCGCCCGGCCAGATGGCGGCAAGGCTCAGAGAACTGGCGAGGTCAGATGCGCAATGACGGGCTATCGAGCAACAGCATGTTGCACGGCGATCTTCCTAACGCTCGCTGCTGCGGGCTGCATGCCCAGCAAACCGGTTTTGCCGCGGCAGCTTGACGAATACTGGCAGCTTCAGCCGGACATCTGGCCCGAGGCCCAGCCGGCATCTCTTTCACTTGGCCAGCGCACCATCCCGGGCAGATGGATCTTTCGAAACGAACCCGACACAAGCGCCGCCCGTCAAAGCATAGACAACGCCATTGAGTCGTTGAAATCGGGAACCGCCGGCGACGTTCTGGAAGTTGGCGTCAGTTCGGGGCAGTGGGCGCAGGTTGCCGACGGCCTGGCCCAGGCCCGCAAGGCGATATCCCGGCTGGCGGAAATCGAGCCGGGCGAGGAATCCGCTGACGCACGCCAATGGGCCGAGGCGCTTGCAGATGCGATACTCTCCGCCGACAGATACATCGGCATCGTCACTTCCGACGGCGAAGCAACGGATGGCGCCTCGGGCGGCGAAGCGTTCATGCCGATGCTCATTGGCCTGCTGAACGAGCAATCGGCGGGTTCACTGTTTGGCGACCTCGGCGGCAGGGAGGAGATGAACCTTCGCCTGATTGTCGTGCAGTCCGTGCTCAGGCTGGGCTTTGGCATGGCCGGCAAAAGCATGCCGCC
>JAAYCO010000025.1 GCA_012729725.1 Planctomycetota bacterium | reverse complement strand
GCCGGGCTGTCTATGAGTTGCGGCAGGATTATCGCGAGCTTGGCTTGTCCTGGCGTATCGGTGGCGACGCAGCCGCGAGGCAGGCCAAGTTGAGGGAACTTGACGCAATGGCGGGCGCGGGGCGAATATCCGTTGTTCGCGCCCCTGGCCATAAGTCGGCATTTGTGAAGCTTACTGACGCGGTGGACACCGAGCTAAGGCGGTTGGCATGCCTGGCTGACTATCAAGCATCGTTGCACCTGCTTGGCTGCCTGAAAGAAGAAATCGCCGCTGGCCGATGCTTCAGCCATTGCGGGCAAACATGGGTAAGAGAAACCCACCTTGCCGGTATCGCGTATGGCGAGCCTGACACGGGGCGCATTTTGGGGGCATATGCAGAATACATGTTGCCGCTTCTGGTGCGCGGGCTGGCAGAGTCTAACGCCGATATCCAAGGGCGCGTATGGTACACCTTGACGCCTGCCGGAGAAGCTATCGCCCCAAGCTGGCAGGAAGCCGAACCGCTACCGCTGAGGGGATATGATCCTGCTGCGCGCAAGCGGTACTTGACCGCGACGCGACGCGAGCGGGGCCGCCTTGCTGACTGCACGCCCAGGAACCCCCAGGACATCGAACCGATACCGCTTCCGGTATCGACGGGATTGTGAGGAGAAAAGATGGTTGCCATGAATCCGGTATCCGCTTTGCTGACGGTTGAAGAAGTGTCCATGATGTTGAATTGCAGCATACGCCATGTTTACAGGCTTGCTGACGGCGGGCGCATGCCCAGGCCGGTGAAGCTTGGCAATCTGAACCGGTGGTCTAAGAAAGACCTTCAGTCTTGGATAGATGACGGCTGCCCGACTTGCAGAAGAAGACGTCCAGGTTGATAAAATAATCTGGAAATGTGTTGACCTTGGCTTGCAGGCGATGGTAAGTTCTGTTTTGGAGCGTCCCGCGCGGGGCGCAAAAAAAATGGTCCGGCGGTGCAGTAAACACCCCGGACCGTGGGCCGAACCTAAGAAGGAGATTCGACCAATGGCCAAGTCTACCATTTCCGCATCACCAGTCCAGAAGAAAACCGCCGCCGGCAATCGCATCGTTTTGAGGGTTAATGCTGAACTGGATTCAGACTGTTGTGACATCGAGATTTCACTATCGCCTGAAGACGTTGCCCGGTTCAATTCCTTGGTGAGTCGCCACGACATGACGCCCGACGGCGCTATTCGGCGGGCGCTTCTGGCTGGCGTCAGAGCTATGGAAGCCCTATACATTTAGGGCTTCCCTGCGGGAGCCTTACAAATGGCAAGCTTGTATCGCAAGACTTATAGGCGCAGCTTGCCCGACAACGCCGAGACCTTCACGCGCAAGGGCTGCCGGTTTGCGCGGTGGACTGACGCGAGAGGCCGAACCCGGACCGCCAAGCTATCGCCGGATGGCGCGGGCATTCTTGTCTTGTCGCCTGTGTGGTATGCCAGATACCGCGACGCTGACGGGATAGAGCGAAGGGAAACCACCGGCTGCCGCGATGAGCAAGCCGCCCGTCAAGTCTTGGCCGATCTTCAAGCCGAATCTGAGAAGGTGCGATCGGGCATTCTGTCGGCTGCTGAAAGCCAAGCTGCCGACCATGCCCAGCGCCCACTATCGGAACACTTCGCCGATTATCTGGATTTCCTGAAAGTCAAGACGGTTCGAGGCCGGAAGGTATCGCCAATTCATCGAAGCAACGTAGGGCGACAGCTTACCCGCCTGGCTGGCGATTGCGGCTTCAAAAGGCTTCGGGATATCGCCCGACAGCCGATTATCCGATGGATGAACGAACAGGCCGATACCGACGATATCTCGCCCAGGACGGTCAACACGCATCGCGCCGCCATGCTGGCATTCTGTAATTGGTGCGTCAAGAACCAGCGCATAACGACGAACCCGCTTGAAGGCTTGCCCAAGGCTGACGAATCGGACACCCGCCGAAATCGCCGCCCGTTATCACAAGACGAAATCGCCGCCCTGCTGAATGCCGCCGAATCAAGGCCGTTGCGCGAAGCCCTGACGATTCGCAGAGGCAAGAACAAGGGCAAGCCATTAGCCCAGGTGAGCGATTTGCAGCGGGCGAAGCTTCAAGAGCAAGGGCGCGAGCGAGCCTTGATCTACCGCACTATGATCTATACCGGCTTGCGGGCCGGGGAGCTTGGCAAGGTGACTGCCGGGGCGGTGCACCTGGACGCCGAACAGCCGCACATTGCACTTGCCGCGAAAGACGCCAAGAGCGCCAAGGCTGCCATGATTCCGTTGCGGGCCGATCTTGCCGACGCATTGCGGCTTCACCTGGCCGACAGGCTGAGCGAGCTTCAGCGCCGCACCCTGGCGGATGGGCGAACAGTCTATCCCGACAGGCTGCCGGAAAACGCGAAGCTGTTTCATCATATCCCGTCAATTCGGACGTTCGACAAGGACTTGAAAGCTGCCGGGATACCCAAAGCCGACGCCCAGGGGCGCACGGTGGATATTCACGCTCTACGGCATACCTTCGCAACCATGCTTTCGCGTGCCGGTGTCGAGCCGAGGCGGGCACAAGAATTGCTGAGGCATGGCGACATTCGCCTGACGATGAACACTTACACGCACCTGTCGATTGTCGATACCGTCGGCGCGGTGGAATCGCTACCGGAGATTTCCACCGCCAGCGACGTTGTAGCGGTTCGCAATGGAACCGATAACACCTTAACAAAACCAAACATTATTGGGGACGAAATTGGGGACGTGTTGCCTACAAATGGGGACAAGATTAGTCAAGCCCTGTCAAAGTCAATGAAAAACCAGAAAATCTGTGACGGGCGGGAAGTCGAGGAAAACAAAGAAGTTAGACACGATGTTGCGCGCTGTTACAGCGCAGAAAAAAAGCGGGCGATGGGACTCGAACCCACAACAGCCAGCTTGGAAGGCTGGCGCTCTACCAATTGAGCTACGCCCGCGGCTGCCTGAATGGGAGCGGGTGGATTCGAACCACCGAAGGCTGAGCCGGCAGATTTACAGTCTGCTCCCTTTGTCCACTCGGGCACACTCCCGGAACGCAAGACAATATAATACTACGGCCGAAGCGTCAAGGGGCGAAAGAAATGATCGACGCGAAATATGCCGCCCCCCCTGCTACACCACACGCCACCCTGGGTCCGTCACAGGCGTAAGAGCAACCGAATCCCCAAGCGAAGAACCGTTCATAAGCCATATGACGTTCTCGCCTGTGACCGAATTGCGCCACAGCACGTCGCCCAGGCCGTTGCCTGAAAAATCGGCAACCTGCCCCACATACCACTCGGAAGACATAGTCGACTGCACGTCTATCGTCGAGTGGTAGGACGTGCCGTTCATCCGCCAGATTCGCAGCGAATTGGTGTTCTCGTTTCGCCACAGGATGTCGGCCATGCCATCGCCGGTCATGTCGGCAGCGCCGACGATTCGCCACGCCAGATCGCCCTCGCCCGTGATTCCCACGGGTGCGGCAAGCACCGGGCCGCTCATCAACCAGCCAAACAGCGACCCGCTGGCCGAATTGCGCCAGAGCAGATCGTTCTGCCCGTCGCCGTTGAGGTCGGCAACGGCATCTATGTCCCAGTTGTTGTCCGCCCAGCTCTCCAGCATGATTCCGCCGATGTTCCTGCCGTCCCGCATGTACCAGACGGCGTTGTCGCCGGTGGCCTGGTTGCGCCAGACAATGTCACTATGGCCGTCGCTGTTGAAGTCGCCGGCGCCCTTTATCATCCAGTTGGCGTCGGTCAGTGTCGGAATATCCGTGCCGCCGATGTTGGTCGCGCCGGCCATGTACCAGATGCAGTTCTGGCCGGTCTGGGCGTTTCGCCACAGGATGTCGGCCATGCCGTCGCCGTTGATGTCTCCACGAGGGGCGACTGTGACGCTGATTTGCCCGCTCCACACGCCGACTCGCGGGTCGTTGTTGGCGAAGCTCACCACGCCCGACCTGACGCCGCCGCCGGCGGCAATGACTTCGATAATCAGTTGGGCCGACTGACCCGGGGCCAGCGAACTCGGCAGGTTCTGCACAATGCCAAACCCCGCCGGAACCGACGCCAGGCCCAGTTCAAGCGTTTCTCTGCCGTCATTGGCGACGGTGAAGGCATAGACCGGCCTTGTCGCCCCCGCTGCCACAACGCCCAGGTCGATTACGCCGTGGGCATCCATCGCCGCCGGCGGACTGACCCGAACCCGCCCGACGGCCTCGGTCCGCCCGGCAGTGTGCCAGAATTCATCGGCAACAGCGGGCAGGGTTCGCGTGGCCGAGACGGACACGCCGTTCATCAGCCAAACCAGCATGCCGCCGTCGGTCTGGTTCCTCCAGATGATGTCCGCGCTGCCGGTGGCGTCGTAATCGTCAACAGCCGCCACCTGCCAATTCGGCGCCATCGACTGCATCTGGACCGACGAGGAATACGTAACGCCGTTCATCAGCCAGACGGTGTTTTGGCCGCTCAAACGATGTCGCCACAGCAGGTCGCTTTTGCCGTCGGCATTGAAATCGGCGGCTGCGACGATTCGCCAGTTGGCGTCGGTCCAGGCGGCCAGGCCGGCCTGCGCCCCGATGATTGCCCCGCTCATCAGCCATGCGTGGTTCTGGCCGGTGGCGTTGTTGCGCCAGATCAGGTCGTCCTGGCCGTCCCCGTTGAGATCGGCGACGGCGGCGATGTCCCAGTTGATGTCGGCCAGCGGCTGGAGGTTCGCGCCGCCGACGTTGGCGCCGTTGGCCATGAACCACACGACGTTGTCACCCGTCGCCGTGTTGCGCCAGACGATGTCGCTATGCCCATCTCTGTTGAAATCGCCCGTGCCGCGGATCTGCCATTCGGCGCTGCTGAAGGTGGGCAGATGCCAGCCACCCGTATTTGTCGCATTGGTTACGAGCCAGGCACAGCTCTCGCCGGTGATTTCGTGCCGCCACAGAAGGTCGGCAAGGCCGTCGCCGCTGAGATCGTTGATGGATGCGACCACGCCCGACACGGCCGCCGAGAAGACCGGCATGCGGGCGTCGTTCGTGGCGAACGAAACTGTTCCCCGCCTGGCGCCGGAAATCTGCGTTGTCATGCTTATGCTGAAGGTGGTGGACATGCCCGGCGCCACCACCGCCTGCGGGGCGGACAGCAGTTGATAGCCCTCGGGCACTCTGAGGTCCGAGAGAATCAGATCCTGGCTGCCAACGTTGGTAATCCGGAACACCGCCTCGGCGGCGGTTCTTCCCTGACGCGCTCGTTCAAGCGGCAGTTCCGCGCCCGCGGCCACGGTCTGACCGTTCACCTGCACCAGGGCGGAGGCCCGCGACAGCCTTTGACCGGAGCTTGCCCAGCCTTGGTCGGCCAGCGTTGGCATCTGGCTGGTGGCCACGTGAACCAGGCCGTTCATCTTCCACAGGATGTTGCTGCCGTCGGCGATGTTTCGCCAGAAGACATCCACCTTGCCGTCACCGTCGTAATCCGCAACGCCGGCAACCTGCCAATCCGCGCCGAGCGACTCGATGGCCGACGAGGAAACATACTGCGTGCCGTTCATCAGCCAGACGAAGTTTGAGCCATCTTCCTGCCGCCACAGCAGATCATTCGCGCCGTCGCCGTTGAAGTCGCCCGCGCCGGCCAGCATGGCGTCGCCGGTCTGCGATTGCAGCAGCATCGACGACTGCACCTGCGAAAGCGACATCAGCCAGAGAGCCACCGCCCCCGTGGAGCGGTTGCTCCAGACGATGTCGGCCTGGCCGTCGTTGTTCATATCCGCGACGGCTGAGATGTCCCAGGACAGATCGCTCTGCGTGGGCAGGAACACGCCGCCGGAATGGCTTCCGTTGGACATGTACCACAGGCAGGTCTGGCCGGTGCTGGAATGCCGCCAGAGGATGTCGCCGCCACCGTCGCCGTTGAAGTCGCCCAGGCCCCTCATTTCCCATGCGTTGTCGCCAACCGCCGGCAGCATCACGCCGCCGATGTTGGTCGCGCCGTTCATGAACCACACGGCGTTCTGGCCCGTGGGAGCATGACGCCAGAAGATGTCATTCATGTTGTCGCCGTTGAAGTCCAGCGGCCCGCCGATTTGCCTGGCCACGACGGTCAGTTCGTAGACGCCGCTTTGGTTCCAGTAGGCAAGGTTCCACTGCGTGATGTCAACGAACATCGGCTCGGCGCCATCGACGTTTATCAGGGCGACGACGTTTCGAGAGTTGAACAGGTCCGCCCCCAGAGGCATAAGGTAATCGCCGCCGGCGCTGGTTACGCCCGCAAAGTCAACCGTTCCATCCATTCGGCTGGAGGCGTCAACGAAGGTATCGTTGTATTTCTTCTGGTATATTTCCACCTCCCGGCCGGTCAGCGGGCGTCCTTGCTGGTCAACAACGCGAAGCACCACGGCAGAGGGGGTCCAGTATTTGGCGTTTTGAAGCGTATAGAACGCATCCCTTGCGTCGAAATTCACGTACGGGGCGGACGCCAGATACGGGGCCGAGCGGTTCATCACCGCCAGGCTGTGTGCATCCCATTGCTGGGCATACCTCGGACCAAGGTAACTATCGCCGCCGCCCATGAACCAGTTGGCGTTTCCGGGGGTCGGATATGGGTACGTCAGGCCGACAACCTCCTCGTCAACGCCCTGGCCGGGAAGAATGGCTTCGTCGGAATCCACCTCTACGCAATAGAGGTCGAGCGCGCCGTTGAGGTGGGCAAGTTCGTGCGTCAGGGTGTTGCCCAGATACATCATGCTCAGGCGGGACGTGAAGTCCGAGGGCAAGGCCATCTCGATGGTGCGATTGCCGCTGATGTACTGGTAGGCGCCGCTTGTGCCGGCCAGCGCTGGGTCGGAATGGAACCATACTCTCGCAGCAGCGTTTGACGGTCCCGCGGAGTAATACACCTCGGCATCGGTCGGCCCGGAAGAGAAGTACGTCAGGCTGCCCGCCTGGCGGAAGTTGTAATCAGCGACGAGCCCGGGATCGTCGAACATGGAATTGACGTGACTGAGCAACTGGTTCACGAAGGACTGAGCATTCATTCCCCATGACTGTTGCAGTTGCGTGGCGAGCGTCGAGTCAAAGCGGATTTCAAGCGGCGTGTCCACGTAGACAGTCGAAAGCATCAATCGCTGCTCAAGCGGTTCGATCATGGGCGGCGCAACATCATAGCGGCAGACCCATCTGGTCATGAATCAAGCACCCCAGCCTGTAATGGCGGATGAAGAGCGGATTTCCCCAAATCCCCTTCGCGCCGGCCGGCGCTTGGCCAGCCGGCGCTGCACGTCGGTACTGATAGCACTACGCGGCGTTCAAGTTCCCGCCGATGGTCCAGTTCAGGTCGCTGAGCGTCGGCAGGTTCACTACCTGGGCTATGTTTGTCTGGCTCATGAGCCATACGCGGTTTTCACCGGTGACGGAGTTGCGCCACAGGATGTCGGACCAGCCGTCCTGATTGAAGTCATCCAGGGCCGCAATTCGCCACTGAAGATCGTTTTCCGTCGGCAAGGCGGCGACCGCCTCGAAGGTGGTGCGATTCATGTACCACACACGAATCTCGCCGGTGGTGTTATTACGCCACAGGATGTCGGTTTGGCCGTTCATGTTGAAGTCGGCGGTTCCGACAATTTCCCACGAGACGTCAGGATCGGCCAATATCCCCGCCGGCGCCGCCAGCGTTGTGCCGCTCATCAGCCATGCGAAGTTCTCGCCGGTGACCGCGTTGCGCCACAGCAGGTCGTCCTGGCCGTCGTCGTTCAAGTCCGCCACGCCGACGATCCGCCAGTTCAGGTCCGGCCAGCTTTGAAGATTCGCGCCGCCGATGTTGGCGCCGTTGGCCATGAACCATACGTCCACGCTTCCGGTGGCGATGTTTCGCCACACAAGATCACAGAAGCCGTCATTGTTGAAATCGCCCGAGCCGACTATTCGCCATGATTGATCGGCGAGGGTTGCAAGCGTCACGCCGCCGACGTTATTCGTGCCGGCCATGAACCAGATGACGTTTTCGCCCGTCGCGGTGTTTCGCCAGATTATGTCGCCAAGCCCGTCGCCGCTGAAATCACATCTGCCGGTGACAAGCCCGTCGATGTTCAAGGTGAACACGCCCACTCGAGGATCGTTATTCGCGAAGGAGATCTGGCCGTTGATGCTGCCGGGAATGGTCGTGCCGGTTTCGATGATCAACTGCGCCGACTGGCCCGGCTGGAGCGTCGCGGGCAGGTTCTGAATGACGGTCATGCCGTCCGGAACGGTCACCTGGCCCAACGTCATTACTTCTTCGCCTACGTTTGTGATGGTGAACGTTGATCGGTTTACGGGGTCGCCAACCTGCGCAGTTGCAAGGGTGGAGAACGTGCCGCTTGGCAGGGCTGCGCCGTTTTGCTCGACCAGCAACTGCGGCAGCAGGCGGCGTTGCTGCGGCAGACGCCAGTCAACGTCGCTCAGCGCCGTCGTGTCGACGACTTGCGCTACTATTCCGCCCGCCATCAGCCAGATGCGGTGCTGGCCGGACACTTCATTTCTCCAGAAGATGTCGGCTATGCCGTCGCCGTTGAAGTCGGATACGAGCCCCACCTGCCAGTTCTGGTCGGGCTCCTGCTGGATGTTCAGAGTGGCCACGTACAGGCCGTCCTGCATCAACCAGATTCGGTTCTCTCCGGAGGTGTTGTTTCGCCAGAGAATGTCAACGCTTCCGCTGCGGTCGAAGTCTCCCATGCCGACGATGCGCCACGTAAGATCGGTTTCGGCGCGTATCCCAAGCGGGGCCGCCAGCACAGCGCCGCTCATCAGCCATGCGAGGTTCTCGCCGGTGACCCTGTTTCGCCACAGAAGATCGTGCGGGCCGTCGCCGTTGATGTCCTGGACGGCGACAATGTCCCACGTGAGATCCTGCTGCGCAAGCAGTTCAACGCCGCCGATGTTCGTTCCGCCCTGCATGAACCAGACGACATTCTGTCCCGTCGCAGTGTTGCGCCATACAACGTCGTTGAACCCATCGGCATTGAAATCGGCGCTGCCGACAATGATCCAGTTGGTGTCATTCAGCGTGGTGAATCTTGTGCCGCCCGATACGTTCGTGCCCGACATGAACCATATTGCATTCTCGCCGGTGACAGTATTCCGCCATAGCAGATCGGGCATGCCGTCGTTGGTGAAGTCGGCGCACTGCGTGATCATTCCCGACACCGGCATTATGAACGCGCCGACGGATGGATCGTTGGTGTTGAACGTAACCTGGCCGGCGCGTAGGCCGGGCGTCAGCGCGTTCATGCGGACGGTCAGGTTGACGGTCTGGCCCGGGGCAAGATTCGCCGGCAGCGGCTGAATCACGTCAAAACCCGAGGGCACGGATAACCCGCTCAAACTGAGGTCGCTGTTTCCCACGTTTTGTATGGTGAAGGTATTCTGCCTGGCGTCGCTGCCAAGATGCAAGCTGCCGAAATTGACCAACTGCCCGCTGGCCATAACGCTTCCGTTTAGAGAAACCTGCGCCCTGGGCGACCAATCCTGCTGCCATATCGTCCGCCAGTTGAGGTCGCCCAGCGGGTAGACCTCGACCGTCTGCGCAAGCGACTCGCCCACCATCAGCCAGACGCGGTTTTGGCCGCTGACTTCGTTTCGCCACAGGATATCCGGCGTGCCGTCGCCGTTGTAATCGCCGATGCCCGCGGTCTGCCACGTGAGGTCCGGCTCGGAGGGCAGCGCCACGCTGCTGCTGAACATCGTGCCGGCCATGCGCCAGACCCGCATCGCGCCCGTCGCGCTGTTGCGCCAGAGGATGTCCTGCATGCCGTTATTGTCGAAGTCGCCGGCGCCAACGATCCGCCAGTCGAGATTGGCCTCAGCCATTACGCCCGCGGGGGCGCCAATCACAGAGTTGCTCATCAGCCAGGCCAGGTTCTCGCCCGTCGAGTTGTTTCGCCAGAGGATGTCGTCGGGGCCGTCGCCGTTAAAATCAGCTATTGCGACGATATCCCAGTTCAGATCCACCTGCGCCGGCAGGTTTACGCCGCCGATGTTCACGCCGTTGCCCATGAACCAGACGACGTTCTGTCCGGTGACGACGTTGCGCCACACGAGGTCGCTCTGGCCGTCGCCGTTAAAATCGCCCGCGCCGCGCATCTGCCAGCTCTGGTCAGTCAGTGTCGGCAAGTGAGTGCCGCCCATCATGCGGGTGCCGTCCATGAACCAGATCACGTTTTCGCCGGTTGCGCCGTTTCGCCAGACGATGTCGGCCTTTCCATCGCCGCTGAAGTCGTTCTCGCTGCCAATCAGAACCACTGCCGCGGTGCTTATCCAGACGTTATTGTCTTCGTTCAGTTCGCCCTGGATGGCGTTGGTGTCGTCCGCAACCACCAGAAGGTAGTATCTGCCCGAGGGGGTATTTGCCGGGATTCTTGCATTGACGTTTATGCCGCCGGTCACGGGCACGCGGTCCCAGACGTCAAGGCCGCCTTCTTCAATCGAGCGGAAGACGATCGTGTCGTTGGCGTCGAACACGCGGTCGTGCGACAGATAAAGCGACAGGCCAAAGCTTTGGTTCACCGCGCCAAAGCCGATGTTCTGGTACCACACGGCGACGGGCAGAGTCTGCCCCGGCCTGTAGATGCCGCTCTGCACCGCTTCAACGCCGGCGACCAGGTCCGGCGACATGGATGTGGGTTGTTCAACCACCACGCGCAGGCCCGTCCAGGAATCCCAGGTATCCATGGTGAAGTTGGGAAACGCCACGAAGGCGCCATAGGTGCCGTGCGAGTCGGCAGCCCCGTTGAAGAATGCGAGATTTCCGTCGGGAGCGCCCAACAGGTTCATCCACTCGGTGACGTTTCCGCCGCTGAGCCGCGCCTGCCCGTTGTGGCCAAGGTAGTTTCCGTCGGAGGTCTGCACGGCATCGACCAGGAGGTTCTCGTTGGCGACTATGACATAATAGCGGTAGTTGCCGACGAAGGTTTCGGTGCCGTCCGCCTCGCCCAGCTTGACGTAGCCTTCCTGCTGATCAATCGAGTAGAGGTAGCTGGGCCAGTCGGGCGGTCCTCCCTCGCTGGTGAAGTTTGTGAAGCCTCCCCAGACCTCGTAGGCAGCCAGCAGCAGCCTTGCTTCAAGCGGTTCGATGGAGGGCGTGAGATCATCAAGTCCGATTTCGGTCATTCCTCGGCGTGTCATGGTCCGGCCCCTGGCAACGACGGGAATGGCGGCCAGCAGATGCCCCCATCGCCAACGCGAACGATGCGGGGAACAACCTGCATGTCTCAGGCAACGCCTGGCCGCCAGCCCCGACTAGCGAATTGTAGGCGCCCATCATCAGGGCTTTGCCAAAAACCGATCACGGGCTTTTGCTGGACTATGAATCAGCAAGCAAGCCGCGCGGCTTGGAACACGCGGCCGGGCGGAAGGCTATCGAGAAGGCGCCCCCTGCTGCTGGGCGGCTTCCTGACGAGCCTTGACCTCGGCACGAAATTGCTCGATTCCGGGCGGGGGCGGGAACAACTCGGCGAACGGCTCGTTCTGCGCCTCGCACTGGCGCATGAGCAGCGGGGTTACGCCGTCATACACCATCAGTCTCAACCAGTCGGGCAGCAGGCGGTAGAGCCTTGCGCGATCCAGAAGCGGCAGGTTGAACTCGCGCACGCGGGGCATGACGAGCAGGCTGCTGGTGACATCCGCCTGGATTAACTCCATCGGCTGGAGCTTGTTTCGCTCGACTGCCTTCTGCTGGTAGAGATTGAACACCCGCAGGCCGTGCTGCATCATCGATTTGGCTTGCGCCTCCTGTCCCTGCAATCGCAGCAGCCACGAGGTCTCTATGGCCGGCATGATCTGCGAGATGGCGACGGACCTGATCGGATCGCCGTCGGCGTTGAGCTGCTTGACGACGAATTCCTGCAAGTCCCATTTCCACGACTCATCTTCGGGCTTGTACTGCTGGTTGACGTAATCCATCAGCGCGCGGGCGTCGGCGTGACGGTTTAGCGGGTACAGCATCTGGATGGCGTTTATGATGTAGTTTATATGCCCGGCCTTGAATATATTCTGTTCCTCGGCCTCGAGCCGCTGCGTGCGGGCCAGTTCAAGCAGGCGCTGATGCTCGGCCTGCGTCGTCTCGATGAACCGCGGGTCGGGATTAAAGCGAATGGCGGGCGAATCCGGCGCATCCGGATTATCGAAGTACACCAGGCGTCCGTTCCAGGTCAAATCCTTGAGCCCGTTGAGGATATTCCGGCTGTTGTTGAGCGCCTCAACCCGCCGAAGCGATTCCATCGGCGTGTTTTCGACCACGTGAAAGCCATATGTCGCCCAGTAGATGGCGTGCGGCCAGGTAAGGCGCCAGTCCATCGGCCCGTACGTTTCCATGAGCCCCAGCATCCATTCGGGGTCCATCTTGTACTGATTCCACAAAAGCTGCGCCCGCACGAACGCCAGCAAGGCGTCTCTGCCGGCGGCATGGACGGGATCGTTAATGACTGCCGAGACGGCCCGGTCCTGATCGTTGGCGAGCTTGGGCGCCAGCAGCCGAACGCTCTGCATGTTAATGTCCATGCTGTAGCGGTTGTAGGCTTCGAGCAGCGATTCATCGACGCCGACACCAACGCCACCAAGAGCAGCGGCGAACGCCGCAGCCGCGGGATTCTCGTCAAGCAGCAGGCGCAACTGGTCTTCCTGTATCATCACTCTGCCCTGCACGCGCCTGTCTTTGACAAGCCGCGCCGAGGCTATTCGCCGGAAGGCGTCGAGAGTCTCGGCGGTCGTGCCGTACGGCGGCGGCGCGAGCAGCCGCTGCATCAGGGCCGCCCATCGCTGCTTGTAGACGAAGTGCATGTCGTCGGTCGAGCCGCCCATCTTGTGGAAGAATATCCACGCAAGCTCCCTGTAGAGGTTCATTGAATTGGGGTTGCGAGGTATTCCCTGATCGCGCAGCAGCTTCAGCCCGTTGTGAACCCACAGCCAGCGGTGCTCGGGCGTGTGCGTGCCAACGGATATGTTGTAGGCCATGTTCCATGCCTGGAAGATCCAGGCGCCGGCGAAGTGAGGCTGAAGGGCGCAGATCATCTGCGCTTTTTGCAGCGCATCGTAGTACCTGCCCTGGTTCTTGAGCTCCTCAGCCTGAATCCAGAGATACCCGATCGCCGGGGCGCGAAGCCCGCCGGGCGCTACCGTCAAAACCGCCGACCACGGGCTTCGCTGAGCGGGTATGTTATCCGGTTGCGAAAGCCCCGCCTCCTCGCTGAGCCTGTCAAGCTTCGGTTGAAGCATGCCAGCCGATGCGAAAAGCACGCCCGCGACGACCAGCCACAGCGGCATGTGCCACCAATCTGGAGATCTCTTGCCCATTATCCCTTACACCTGCACCCTTGCCAGCTCGCGCCGTCGCAGCAGAAGGCAACCAACCGCCAGCACCAGAAGGGTTCTCATTGCTATGGTCACAGCCGCCGTCTGGCCCAGAAACAGCCAGGAAATCCGCAGCCCGTCAACAAGCGTCTCGCCGGGCAGAGACACCGCGAAGTCCGGCAGCAGCACCGACATCGTCTTTACAATAAGATCGCCAAGGATGGCCATGACGTCGCCGTCAACCCTGACAGAGGCCCTGACCGCATCCGTGAGGAAGCTGCGCGCCATCGAGTACGGCAGCATTGTGAAGCAGATCATGCACGCCACCGGAAACGACACAAAGCTGCCCGCGCACACCGATAACGCCGAGAGGAACACAAGCATCAGCAGCATCAGAGCGGTTGCTCTAACATAGTTCCATCCGAACGAACCGGCGGGATACAGAATCGAAATGTCCTCGCGGGCGATCTTCACGCTGCCGGGCGAGCCGTTGGCGAACATTACCTCCACCCTGCCGTCATCACTGATAGTCTGACCCGACACCGTCAACGTGGCCGGACGATTAAGAACATCATTACGGTTCTCAAGGTGAATCGCGCCTGTCTGCGGGTTACGGACCACCCACTGGCCGGCCAGCATGTTGTCGGGTATTTCGCCGGTAGCGCGAGCCTTGTATGTCACCTGGATCGTTGGATCCACGTGCATGGTCACTTGTCTGCCTTCGAGACTAAGCGGATTGAGCTGCGCCAAACCACCGTAAAACTGCACAAGCATATCCGAGCCTTTGATCGAGATAATCCTGCCATGCGATTTCTCGATGCGAACCGGGCTGAAGGGCGGCGTGTTCTTAACAAGATCCCCGTCACAACGCACCCATATCCGCTCATCCGCCCGCTCGACGCTCAGTACGGTCGCCTGGCCCGTGATGGCCACTCCGGCAGTATCGACGTTGGAGAACTTCCAGGCCATCATTCTGCCCGGGCCGACGGAATTCACCGCCTCAACCACCTGCTTATACACTTCCTGCATCAGCATCTGCTCGGCGACGTCCTTCTTGCCGCCCGCCCTGTCGCCCCATGCCTCGAGCGCCTCTTCAAGCTTGCCTTCCTGACGCAACTGAGCAAGGCGGCTGCGAACCAGCGAGTCCACGTCCACCGGGTCCGCCTGCACCCTGCCCCGCGCGGCAAAGACTTCCGTTTCAACCGCTCGCCGGTCTTCGTCGTTCAGTTCGCTGTCGCGGCTTCGCAGATATTGAGCCACGCCATACAGCGCTGCCGCCGACACGCACAGCAAAAGCGCGTTGAGGGCAATCAGTCCCAGCCATCGCCCCAGCAGGTATTGCCACCTCGGCAGCGGCTTGGTGATCGTTATGAAGATGTGCTTGGCCCGAACGTCGTTGGACACAATGCTGGCGCCCAGGAATATCGTCACCAGCGACAGAAGCATGGCGATTATGCCTGTGCCGTACGACAGGAGCGTTCGCAACTGGCCCGCCAGCGTGCCGTCGCCTTTCATTATCAGCGGCAGCACCGCCAGCGAAACCGCCAGCAGCACAATGAAAGCGAGACCCACTTTGGTGCGAAAGCACTGGTGAAAAGTCTGTATGGCCACCGCCCGGATACCTGAAATCCAGACAAGCGTTGCAAGTTCCAGCGCCAACAGAACAACGCTGACGCCGGCTGCCCACGGAGGTACGGCGCTTCCCATGGCGGCGGGAATCGCCCACGCAGCAGTCGCAACGACCAGAGCAGCCGATTCAATCAGCACGACCCATGCGGCGCGCGAACCGCTCATGCTTGAAGGCATTGACGTCATTCGTCCTCCGCCTTCGAATCCTTGAGCAGCGAATCGATAACCGACCTGTCTGCATCGACATCAACCGGCTCGGTCTTCTGTGGCTCGGACGGTGCGTTGGCGGTGTGCGGCTTCGAAATCAGGTCTTCGAGCACTTCTTTTCTGGGTTGCGGTTTCGGCCCAGCCTCGGCAGGGGCGACAGAAGGCGCCTGCTGGGCTTCGTCAACCTTCCTGACCAACTGCTCGATAACGTTTTGATCTTCTCCCGTCCCAACGCGGAGAAACTCGGCAACCGCCCCGCCTGCAACCGCGCCGCCGGTGGCGATTTTCTGCTGCTGAGCCTCCGAAACGATGCGAAGAAACAGCGACTCGAGCCGGTCGCGGGGCATCGACACGTCAAGCACCGACTTGCCCCGCTGGCGGAGCAACTCGTTGACGGCAGCGAGGTCTTCGTCGCTCAACGCGCCGGTTGTTATCTGCGTGTGATCCTTCTGGGCAAGCAGATCGTTGATTCCGCCCTCGGCCCGCTTACGCCCGCCGTAAAGAACGCACACACGGTCGCACGTGTCTTCTACGTCGCCAAGCAGGTGGCTTGAAACGAGGATAGTCTTGCCCCTGGTCGAAAGCGTGCGAATGAGATCCTTGAACTGCCGCGTGCCAATGGGGTCCATGCCGCTGGTGGGTTCATCCAGTATCAGCAGGTCCGGGTCGTTTATCAGGGCCTGCGCCAGACCTATGCGGCGCTGCATGCCTTTGGAGTATTCGCCGACCCGCCGGTAAGCCACGCCCGAAAGCCCCACCATGTCCAACAGCATGTCGATCCGGCGGCGGCGCTCGCGACGGTTCTGCTTGAAGAGCCTGCCGTAGAAATCCAGCGTTTCGCGGGCGTCCAGGAACGGATACAGGTAGGATTCTTCGGGAAGAAATCCGATCCGCGACTTGACCGCAACATCGGTGGGAAGGCTGCCCAGCACGTTGACCTGTCCGCGGCTTGGGAACAGCAGGCCGAGGATCATCTTGATGGTCGTGCTTTTGCCCGATCCGTTGGGACCCAGCAGCCCGAACACCTCGTGCGGGCGCACGTCGAGGTCAAGATCCGTCACTGCCGCGACCTTCTCTCGCATCCAGAAGTCGCGAAACACCTTGGTCAGCCGGCGAACAGATATGACGCTGTTGGCTTCGTTCATCGTTTACCTCGCCCCGGCCGGTCTGCTTGGGCCTGCCTGGCGCGCCCTGTCGCGTGCCGCCTGAAGCCAGGCCTGACGCAGTTCCTTGGTTATCTCAGGCGGAGTGTTTATCTGGAGAACCGTCGGGCTGGACCCGAACGTCATGAACCACTTGACAACGGTGTCGGAGGCGAGAATCTCTTCACGAACCTTCGCCATCTCGCGGCTCATGAGGAACTCGGGGTTTTCCTTGTAGGCGCCAAGCAGTTCCTCATATCGGCGAACGCGGCCCATGACGCTCTGCTTTACGCCATCCTTATATATGGCGGCGGCGGTCAGTTGCCGGCTGACTTCGCCGGTGGTTGTCTGGCTGACCAGCACGCGGTCGATGGCGTCCCACACGGCGAGTGCTTCATCCTGTTTTCCCTCGTGCCGCAGGCGTTCATACTGGCCTATGAGGTTGTATTCCTTCGGCTCTCCGGATGAGAATTCGGGCACGATGTCTCCACGCCACGGTTCGCCGACCAGCTTGACGTAGTTCATTCCGGCCGCCCCGCCGAGCATTTCTTCCGCCTCTGCCCGGGCCTTGTTGATCCGGTCGCCGGACTGCTGGCTGGCGCGCTGGGCGGCTGCGTACTCGGGAAGAGCTCGAATCGGCCAGGTTGTGCGGGTGAGGTTCACCTGCGAGATGCTGACGCCGGCGCCGATTCGGTCGAGCCGCTCCTGAGCCAGCCGATGCACGTCGCTCTTGAACATGTCCTGCTCGTAGCCGCCCATCAATCCTTCAGCGGTGCGCGACGCAGCCGAGCGGATCGCCGCGGAGCACATCGCCGAGTGAATCATGTTCCTGACATCCAGCATGTTACGCTTGTAATCGAGCACGTTTTCAGCGGGAACGGTGTAGCGGCATTCAAGTTCGGCGTGGATGAGATACTTGTCGCCGGTGAGAAGCGCGCCGTCGAGCCCCGGGCGAAGGCCCGGCTCGGGCGCGGTTCTTGCCGCAAGATCCGTCGCCAGATCCTGAGGCGTCTCGAACATCCAGAAGTCGCCCACCAGCAGCCGCTGCGTTCGGACATCGACCGTTTCGATGTTTCCGACCGGGAACGGCCAGGTGTACTGAAGCCCGGGCCCGACCACGCCGACTATCTTTCCGAAGACGGACTTGATGCCCACGTGGCCGGTCTCGATTCTCTGCATGCCGGTCAACGCGAAAAGCACCACAACGACCATCATTATCAGCGTAAGCAGACGAAAGCTCAGGCGCAGCGCCCGGACAAGGCTCTGGCCCGCGGCATCCATGTGCTGTTCAGGCGCGTCGTCGCGGTCTTCGACCTGAGGGGCTTGATGATGCATGTGATCCAACATTTTTCGTCGGTCTCCGCTTACTTAGTGGACGATTTGCCGGCCTGTGAAGGCGACTGTGGCGCAAGAGAAGTCTGACCGTCCTGACGGAACTGCTTGATCATCGGGAAGATCGACTCATCAAGCAGAATGACGGTCCGCTGCTGAAGCGTGATCTTCAGCGATTCGAGGTTCCTCAGGAACTTGGCAAGCTCCTCATGTTCGCCGAACCTGGCGTAATAGGCTGCCGCCGCGGCGTCGCCTTCGCCGCGAATAACGCTGGCCTTGGCCCCGCTGAAGGCGCGGATCTTCTCGCTGGCCGCCCTTGCGCGTTCACGAATGGCGGTTGCGTAGGCGTTTCCGCGGGTTTCGTACTCCTGCACCTTCATCCGACGTTCTTCCTTCATGGACTCGATGACGGTTTCCGTCACCGACTTGGGCAGGCCCAGATTCTTGACGCCCACCATGACGACTTCAACGCCGTAGTCCTGCCGAGCCTTGTCGGCCATCGCCGCGAGAACCTCGCGCTCAACTTCGTCCAGCTCTATGCGAGATGGATCGGTGTTGATCAGCCTGTCCAGCGAACGCCTGGTGACCGATGTCACTTTGACGTCGCGCAACAGCGACTTGAGCGCCGCCTGTGCGGCGTCAACCGTCTTGATCTTGCCGTAGAAATCAGCGGCGTCGTCTATCCGCCACGCGCAGAACATCGTCACAAGCACGTGCTGCTTGTCGGCGGTTTGAACCTGCTCGTGCGTATCTTCGAAGAGGAACGTGCGGGCGTCGTATCGCACCGTTTCCTGCACGGGGTAGGGCCATTTGAACCGCAGGCCGGCCTGGTCGGCGTCGCGCCCGGAGTAGGTGTCGGTGGCTTTGCCCCATGTCGTTACCAGCACCAGGTCGGTAAGCTCGCCCACCTGGAAAGCCACTGTGAAGACTCCCAGCGCTCCAACAACGACAGCGCCCAGGACCATCATGCCAAGATGCTTTTTCATATTCACTATCCTCTTTCGCCGATTGAGACGGCGTTTAACTATTCCTGCGGTTTGAAATCAGCTTCTTCAAGCCCTGCCGCTTCGCGGTGCCAGTTCAACCACACTTCGAGCTTGTCCCTGGGCACGGCCAGCACGTACTTGTGAATGTTCGGCAGCACCTCATCCCACACGGCCAGCCAACGGTCAAGCATGTAAACCTCCGGGCTGGCGTTGTACGCCAAAGCCTCGTAGGCCATCGCGTCGTATCGGGCGCGCTCTTCCAGTTCCTTGCTGAGCCTGTAGGACTTCGCCAGCGCCAGTGTCGCGGCGGGTTCGCCGCTGGCGGCCTCGAACAGCGTGTCAACACGCTGCTGAGCCAGCGATATTGCGCCGGAGAAGTCGTACTTGATGCGGGAATCGTCGCGCGGAATCGAAACCAGCTCCGCCAGGTAACGCACGTATTCATTTCGCAGCAGCCACCTGCCACCGGTCTGGCGTTGCAGGTCTGCTATTCGCGGGTCGCTCAGTTCCATCGCGGCCGTGGCGATATATCCATCCAGCGCTTGCGCAAACGCAGCGGGATTGTCCTTGAGGGAATCAAGCTTCTCAAGCTCCTCGACTCGTCTGGCGGAAAGCTTGACCAGTTCGCCGACCAACGGATCCTGGGTCCCGGCAACGACAAGGGCTGCCGCCTCCTGGCGGGCCTGTTCGAGCAGCGACGCGGCGTTGGCGCCTTCGAAGATTGCATCGCCTCGCAGGGCCAGCAGTCCAGAGAGGTATTCCATGCGGCTTTCGGCAAGGCGCTTCAGCGGGTCGTTCCCGATGGGGGCAACCTTGCCCATGAGCCGCTCTCTGGCGATTTCCTCGTTTAGCACATGGATGTTCTCGATTGCGTTTCGCAGGAATCCATCAAGCCTGCGTGAGAACGAGTTTGGGTCGTCCACGATACGATGCAGTTCTTCGAGTTCGTCAAGCTTTCTGATCGACAGCGCCAGGCGAAGCGCGTCCACCGGGTCGCCGGCGACTTCGGTCAGAAGCTTCACCGCCTCGGCCTCCGCCTTGAAACGCTTCTCGTCCATGGCCCTTTCGGCCTTCAGGACATTCTCGAATTCTCCCGCCGCCTCGGCAGGAGGATGCACGGCCCAAAAGCCGACGTAGCTGATGTCAACACCAACCTTGGCCTTGTCGGCGGCCGCCTGAACGCGACGCATCAGCTCTGTTTCCGCCTTGCGCCGCCCGAACGTCATGATGGCCTCGGGCCGATCCGTCTGGCCCTCGCCAACTGGCGAATCAAGCGTTGCGCTGGCGCAGTACCTGGTCAGTTCACGATACGCCAGCATTTCGATCATCTTGTGCGGGTCTACGAAGTTGTAACCGTAGCTCGTCACTTCCGACGGGCGAATCTTGTATTGGATCGAAACCACCAGCTTGATGATGTTCACCGGCGGCGGCGCCTGGTCGCCCCTGTTGACGCCCGAATGCACGGGGGGAACGGCCACGATGAAATCCAGCTCCTGATGCATGCCGTGCTCCGCCGTCCACAGGAACATCTCCCTGCCGTTGACGAAATCGGCCTGCCTTTGCGCCTCGCCGCGAAGATCGCCTACTCCCAGCAGCACTTCCTTCACGCCGGAGACGTTGAAAGTGTGTATCGTGTCGATCGGCATCGGCCAGCAGAGATGCAGACCCGGCCCGAGGATTCGTTCGTTTTCAATCTTGCCCCAGTGGCGAACAACGGCGTTCTTGCCTTCGGGCACGATTATCAGCGAGCTTATGAGCACCAGTATCAGCACGCCCACCAGCACCAGCGGAACCAGCGATTTGCGAAGCAGTTGATAGAACCACGTTCTGGAAACCTCGAAACCGAACTGGTAGTTGAGGGTTTCCGCCAGGCCGTGGCCAACGCGGGAGGGCTCGGCGATCATGTTCAGCAGCCGGCTGTCGAAGCTGTAGCGATGTTCCTGACCAGGAACGCGGGGCCGGTAGAGATCAAGAATGAAATTGAGCACCAATTCCGCCGCCAGCACTGCCTGCACGATGGGAATCACCCACGCAGCCGCCCTGTCAACGGCAAGATACCCCTGCCATGCGAACACCAGCGCCGCTGCCGCCGCGCCAATCGCCAGCGTGTTGATCAGAAGATAGCTGCCGGTCGCCCGCAGCAGCCGCCACGAGGCAACCCGCGCCATGCCCAGGCAGTAATAGCTGAACAGGAACGACAGGAACCCACCGACAAGCAGAAACAATACGTTCTGCGACGGCGAGACGATTTCCCCAGCCCCTTTGGCCTGAACGTAACGCAGCATCCAGACCGCCGCCATGGCGTTGCCGAGAGCCCAGAGCAGGGTGAAGATCGGCACGACGTAACGATCTATCCACGCAACCCTCTTGGCGGCGGGACGCTGCGACAATTCCTCGGCCCTGTCGAATATGGCGGTGTCGCCGCCGCTATGGCGAGCGATCTCGTCGAGGTCTTCCTGCTCTCTGCGGGCAAGCTCGCGGCAGTAAAAGATCACGGCCGCTACAACCCACAAAGGCACGCCTGCCGCCACCAGCCACAGCGCCGACATCGCCGCCACCGAGCCGCTCCACAGCCAGACAATCAGCATGACCACCGCGAGCATCGCCTGAAGCGACATGCCGATAATCGAAACGTTCAATCCACGACGCTGATCCGTCATTTCTCAATCCTCTGCCTTGCATGGGCGTTGCCGAGGTCTCTACAATCCAAGCCGCGGCGAAACCTTTTACGTCCCCAAGCGTAAGACGGTTGTTTACAGCCTGCACATAAAAATAAGGTTGAAGGACTATGAAGACCCTCGCTATTGCTCGGAACACCTTTCTTCAGACCATTCGCCAGCCGATCTACGGCATTCTGATTCTCGTGACGTTCACCATTCTCGTGCTGGCCGTCCCGCTTGCGGGATGGACCATGGGCGAGAGCGGGGGCGATTACCACGACACCGATCAGAAGATGCTGGAAAACCTCGGCCTCAGCACGCTGCTTGTCGGCGGGCTGTTCATAGCCGCGTTCAGCGCGTCTAGCGTGCTGGCCCGCGAAATCGAGGACCACACCGCCCTGACGGTGATATCCAAGCCGATCAGCAGGCCGGTGTTCGTGCTGGGCAAATTCTCCGGCGTCGCAGCCGCCGTGGCGCTGGCGTACTACCTGTGCTCGCTGGTTTTCCTGATGACAATCAGGCATCGAGTCATGCCCGCGGCGAGCGATCCGTACGATATTCCGGTGATTGTGCTGGGCGTCAGCGCGTTTGTGCTGGCCATTGTCGTGGCGCT
>JAAYCO010000165.1 GCA_012729725.1 Planctomycetota bacterium | reverse complement strand
TCAGAAACCTGCGTGCTTATTTCCAAGACCAGACTCAACTCAAGGTCCATTATCCTGATAGTATGGGACTTGGTGGACTGTGTCAATTATATTTTTACAACTATTATGCCGAAGTGTGCGACATAAGGAGGGAAAAGGGGTCAGGAACCTTTTTTAGCATTTATTGGCCTTCCCCTGGGTTTTAGGGTTGACGTCAGGTTCCATTCCGTCGCCATGCGGCGGACCCAATCCTCCCGGCCGAAAGGGCAGCCGCGTTGCATGCATCTTTGAAGGGCCGCCATTTCCGCGTCAGTTTGAGGCCGGTTCACAATGTCGAGCCAGTCATCAGCCAGACCACCGGGCGGCGGAGTCAGGGGGATGATGGGAACATCCGCAAGTTGTTTGCCCGCGCGCCCGGCGGCGCTGCTCCATGGCCAAAGCACGGCCGATGTCGCCAAGCCTGCGCGAACGGGATTCCGCTCGACGTAGCGAAGCACCGACAGAATCGCGTCGCCGCCTTCGAGCATGCCCTTGGCACGCTGATCGAACGACGGCCTGGTCTGCTGAATCGCAAAACTCTTGAATCGCCCCTGGTACACGTGGCCCTCCCCGGCAGTTCCATGGGCAGCGTGCCACCGCTGCGTGTGCGTCACCGTCAGCCATCGCATGAACTCCGACAAATCGCCGTCCTTGCGAGGCCAAAGAACCATGTGCCAGTGATTGGGCATAATGCAGTAGCCGATTGTCCACATCGCCACCCGCTCGTGAGCCTCGGCCACCACTGCCGCAAAGGCCGCGTAATCCGCCCGACACTCGAACAGCGGCAACCGAGCATTCGCGCGGTTAAGCACATGATACGCAACGCCACCAATATTCACGCGCCCGACTCTTGGCATGCCGATATGATATCCTACACAGTCAGAATGTCAACAAGCAAAGGTTCCTGACCCCTTTTCTCCCCTTTTCTCCCGATATGATATCCTACACAGTCAAAATGTCAACAAGAAAAGGTTCCTGACCCCTTTTCTCCTCCGGATTACTCCGACCTATGAAACACAAAACCTGTATGGTGTCCCCGGATTACGTCGGATATGCCTGGTGTCCCCGGATATGCAGGAACCAAGAGCAGTACGACGAGAATCAAAACACTGCCCCAAACTGAGAACCACGCGTGCAAAATGGAGAAGACAATGGGCCGCTCAAGGAAGTGTCATTCGTTCCTGACCCCTTTTCCTTCCGCCGACATGCGTACTATTCTTCAAGAACTTTCCAAAGCGCGTTCCAATCCCGTTGCTCACCCGCGTTGTAACTCAAAGTGTAGCCGGCTATCGTACACGGCCATGGCTCGTCATAAGCGTATCCTTCTAGCATCGTTAAGTGCCCTTGTTCGATGTAAAGCAGGAACCCAGCCCCTTCTTCCATGCCGTCCACCTCCGCGCATACATCCCCCAAAATCACCGTACTTCCCCCCGACGCGGCGTTTTCTTCCTCTATGTCAAAATAGGTATAGAACCCATGACCAGTCATCTCGCGGTGGCTGACCCGGCAGCTTGAGAGCTGGTGGCGCAGCCGCTCCAAGAGTGGATGTGCACCCTCAAGGAGTTTGACCAAGACGGCGCGCTCGAGATGTGTAAGTTCCGTCATTACTCGCCTTCTCTATTTCTTTATGTAAGCAGTTCCTATCCTGGCGGCTCCATCCACCACTTGCCCTGTGACCGTAACTGCTTGACCGCCTACCGGCACTGTGGTGCTGTATGTCCCTGTGAGCCCCTGCGCCTTGACCGCGGCTTGTGTCGCTTGCTCAATTGCTCGGTACGCCGCCTCCTGCGAACCATATTGCTGTACGACTCCCTCCAAGCCGTGCTTCGCATTGCCGAAGATGTGGTTCAGCTTATTGGGATCCGTTGCCGACGTTGACGCTGCTGCACCCGCCAGCGGGAGCACAGCCTCAGCGCCGGCTACGAAGAATTCACCATACAATGCTGCGGTACCAACTTGCGAAGTCAAATGTGTGGCATCAGCAACCGCCCCATATTTATCGAAAAACTCAGAATCATCATAGCCTGGGGGATCAGACGCACCCCAGAAGAAAACGTGATTGAAATGTTTGTATCCGTCCACCCCCCCCTCGGCGAACCCGTCTCCAGCTCCTTTGCCAACGCCGTACTCACCCTCGCATTCCGCAGCTCGGCGTTCGTCCTCTTCCGCTTCCTGCAGCAGCCGCTGTTTCTCTTCGCGCGTTTCTGCATTCTTCGCGTCGTTGCGCTTCTGGGCCGCCCTGTCACGGAAGCGTTGCGCATTGTTTTTAGAGTTCTCGTGCTCTCCTCCGCTTCCAGTGAAGAGCCAATTACCAGCCGATTTGGCGCCCGATTTCAAATCATCCCAGAATCCACATCCTGTCGGATCAAGAAGAAGTGTTGGGCAGCTCGCGACATACTCATACAGACTCATACCATCGACATACCCCAGCGGGTCGCGCTGCATGAATCTGCCGAGGGTTGGGTGGAGGTAGCGGGCGCGGTTGTAGACGAGGCCGAACTCCTTGTCGTGCATCAGGCCCTGGTGGCCGATGTCGCACAGGCCGTAGGGAGAGGTTATCGCGCCACTCCGGAGGCGATACGTTTCCACAACGGGAGACATGCACAACGGGTCGTTGGAGTAGGCAACGGATCTGTTGTAGAAATCCTGAACGATTTGAAGGTCGGAGAAATCGACTTGGCCATCACCATCGGCGTCGCCTTGAGCCAACGTCATCCCACTCATGTTCCAGTGTGAAGTCAACATGGTCAGATCGCCGAGGCCAACGTGGCCGTCGTCGTCAAAATCCCCAGGCAGGAAGCCCTTGGTGAAAACGGTGCGCTGACCGTAGGGCGTGTACTCATACCGTTCCACGAGTCTGCCGGTGCGGCTGGCGACGCCAATGACGTTGTAATTGGCGTCTTGCATGACGTAGAACGGGTAGTTGGGGGTACCGGCCGAGGCGGCGATCATGATCTGGCAAAGCTCGTCGATGTACGTCAGCCCCCAGACGTATTGCTTGATCGCGTAACCGGAGCCGTTGCGTTCTTCGATCATCTTCTGGCCGTCGTAGTAGTAATGATACGTGCAGTCCCAGTCGGCGGAATTGGTGATTGCCTTGACAATCCGCCTGCCCAAGCCATCGTAAGACATGGTAGCCACAACCGAACCGTTCTGCAATGCGCCTTCACTGTCACGATACGCGCGCTTGACCTTCGCCAGCCGGTTCCATGCGTCGTAGGCGTACTGGTACTGGCCGTCGTAGGTGATATTGCCGGCGGAATCGTGCAGCACCGTTTCTTCGGCCTTGCTCGTGCTGGTGTTGTACGCGAAGCCGTCCCAGTGCTCGGTGACCCAACTGGCGCCATTCCACGACTTGAGCGTGAAGTCGTCAAAGTACATGTTATAGCCATAATCGAAGCCAAGCTTGCCGCCTGTTATGGTGAAGTTCGTTGATGAATACACTTCGCCGGCCGATGCCCAGTCGCCTTCAGATGGGGCCGAAACGTTGTTCTTGAGGCACTTCACCGTCAAGGTAGTGCCGTCGTACTGTACGCGAGTCCACAACGTGTCGGTGTATACTAGATCAGGCATATTGGCGGCGGGGAAGAAAAGGGGTCGAAGAAAAGGGGTCAGGAACCTTTTTTGGGCATTTCTTGGCCTTCCCCTGGCTTTTAGGGTTGACGTCAGGTTCCATTCCGTCGCCATGCGGCGGACCCAATCCTCCCGGCCGAAAGGGCAGCCGCGTTGCATGCATTTTTGAAGGGCGGCCATTTCCGCGTCAGTTTGAGGCCGGTTCACAATGTCGGGCCAGTCATCAGCCAGACCACCGGGCGGCGGAGTCAGCGGGATGACGGGGAGGGGTAGGAACCGTTTTCGGCGAAAACAACTACAGATGAGGATTCGCCCGCAAAAAAGGTTCCTGACCCCTTTTCTTCCTTTACAGATGAGGATTCGCCCGCAAAAAAGGTTCCTGACCCCTTTTCTTCCTTTTTCCTCTTTCTTTTCACCCCTTCTTGAGCCTGAACACGTTACCTGCCGACTGGGCCACAAGGCCCTTGATGACCAGCATCGTCATGGCCGAGAGCACCCGCCCCGCCGGCATCGAGACGCGATTCACCAACTCGTCCAGCCCAATGCCGTCAACAGTGAGATGATCAATCAACACCTTCTCGTCGCCCTCCAGCACCGGCCTCCACAGGGGAGCGGGCGGAATTTCCGGCCCGAGCTTCTTGCCTACTTCGGGCAGTTCCTCAAGGATGTCGTCGAGGTTCTGCACCAGCGTGGCGCCCGTGCGGATCAGCTCGTTTACACCTTGACTGGTTGGGCTGTCCACCCTGCCGGGAACCGCGAAGATGGCCCTGCCCTGTTCGCCCGCAACACTGGCAGTAATCAGCGATCCGCTTTTCCTGGCTGCTTCGACGACCAATAGCCCGATAGACATGCCCGAGATTATTCTGTTTCTCGTCGGAAAGTTACCCGCCAGCACTGCCGTCCGCATGGGAAGCTCCGATACAACCGCTCCCCTGCCTGATGAGATGATCTCCTCAAACAGGCCCCGGTTTTCTGGGGGATATGTGTAGGCAAGCCCACAACCCATGACGGCGATGGTCCTTCCCCCGCCGGTCAGAGCGCCCCGGTGAGCGGCGGTATCTATGCCCCTGGCGCCGCCGGACACTATCGTAAATCCCGCTCTGGCCAGCAGTTGTGCAAATCTCTCGGCCTGTTCCATGCCATAGTGGGTGCAGTGACGAGCACCGACAACACCTATGGCCGTCGCGTCGGCCTGCAGAAGCTTGCCCCTGACATAGAGCAAGGGCGGATAATCGTAAATTGTCTTCAGCGCCTTGGGGTATTCATCGTCGGCGGGGCAGACTATGCTTGCGCCGCTCTGGCGGGCCAGTTCGATTTCCTCTTGAACCTGATCGTCAGTTACGGCGCCGACGGCTGCCACTGCCTTAGGCCCGACGCCGTCAACCTGCCGCCATCGGTTCACGTTGGACAGAATTGACTGAACGTCGCCAAAGGCGTCCACCAGCCTGCGAAAGGTGATGGGGCCAATTCCAGCAGAAAGCCTCAGCCGCACGTATGCGCGCAGCGATTGTTCATCAACCATGGCACGCCCCTGTGTTCTGCATCTGCTTCGGCGCTATCACCAGGGATTAGCGCTTACGATAACCGCAAGTTCCTGCAATGCCGGAGGCATTCTGCCGAATATGTCAATTGCCTGCTGCTGGTCATCCGCAAGAACGAACAGCGCACTTCCGCTGCCGGTAAGACAAACGGGCTCGTCCAGCGCTTTGGAAAGAGTATCCCATACATCGGCAAGCGCCGGGCTAACGGTTCTTGCAGCCTGTGATAGCTGGTTCACCAATTTGTCACGCCATGTTGAAGGCGGATCTTTCAGCACCGCGGCATCAAGCTGGGGGCCCATTTCCTGCGGATGCTGGTCAAATGCTCGATACACATCAGGCGTGCGACAAAGCGCTTTGCAGAGCACAACAACAGCATGAAAATCATGAACAGTCGCAGGCTCAAGCACTTCGCCCCTGCCGGTCATCCTGGCGCAAGGCGGACCCAGGAACAACGGCACGTCGCTGCCAAGCCTTTCGCCGATTTTCATCAATTGCTCAAACGGCACGTCGAGCCGCCACAGGCGGGCCAGCGCCGAGACCATTGCGGCAGCGTCGGAAGACCCGCCGCCAAGCCCCCTGCCCGCGGGGATCTCCTTGTGCAGCGAAATGATGACGCTTTTGGATCGGGCAAATGCGTTCCGCATGGCGTAGGCGGCGCGCAGGGCAAGATTGGATCGCTCTTCTCCGCAATCCCAACCGGTGCACGAAATCTGGAGTTTCGGGTTGGATGAAGGCCGTATCTCGAACCTGTCATAAAGCGAGACATGACAGACGAACGAATCCACTGGATGGTATCTGTCCGGTCGCAAGGGGCCAACGAGCAGATTAAGGTTGATCTTGGCTGGGGCATAGACGCGCAGGCCACCACCATGCAGGCGTTGAAAGCGATGCTCCACCGGCCTTGAGATTCGGGCGTCCATTTAAGGCTATGCTATGGACGCGCCCGTGGCGTGGCAATCAAAAAAGAGCCCACGCCAGATAGCGGAGCTTCGTTATGAATGACATGAAATCAAAAAGGCCTTCGCCGCGCCCCACACCGACCGAAGCCGGTCCATGGCGGCAAAGGCCTTGCCACAGATTTTCCCCACTCCCCACTGCCAAGACTGCATTGCTGCAGCCAAGGCCTGCTCCCCCCGCCCCAACGGCCGCACGCTTGTTGCTGAACTTACGCTGACCTTCCCCGGATCACGCGGCGGCGATACTCGAGTTGGCGGCGGCTATCCAGTTTCCAGCAGAGAGCGGCTCGAACTCCAGGCCGATTCTCCAACCATCGTCGGTGGGTTTGCACCTCATGACGGTAGCGCATATCCGCCGCCGACCCATGTGGCCGGTGAGCGGAAGATTAAGCACAAATCGCTGCCCCGGATATGCAGGTCTGTCCAGGACCGCGCCCATGCCTCCGCGGGAAATGTCGACCATTCGCAGCGTGTCGATCAATTCGCCCTCTTCGGGATCCAGACGTATGCCTTTGAGCTTCATCT
This sequence comes from Planctomycetota bacterium, assembly GCA_012729725.1. Classification (GTDB taxonomy): domain Bacteria; phylum Planctomycetota; class Phycisphaerae; order SM23-33; family SM23-33; genus JAAYCO01. The sequence continues at coordinate 8,263 of JAAYCO010000165.1, read as the reverse complement.
GAACCATCGTCCGCTGATGGCGTCGACGTTCTATGGGCTGGCTCGTTTCAGACATCCTAGTACTCCTTAGGCTTACATCTTGAACATCGTCCATCGGCGCAGCCCGCTTCAACAGCGCACGCAGATTTTTTCGTCCAGGCGGAATAAGTGGAATAACCGGCCGGAGGCCAGACCGGCCTCGCCCCGACCGGCCGGGCCCGCGCCCCAGGCCGGGCAAAGGTCCGACCGTCAATTGACGTCGGCGCGGCATAAGTATACGATTCATCTCTGCCATTGCCGTCGCAGGAGCTAAATTGATGTCACAGAACGACAAGAACGCTTACAAAGACTCACTCAATCTGCCGCAGACCACCTTCGACATGAAGGCAAACCTTCTTCAGAAGGAACCCGCCATCCAGGAGCAATGGAACAGGCAGGGTCTGTACGACCTTATCCGCCGCCAAAGAGATGGCGCGCCCCGCTACATCCTTCACGACGGCCCGCCGTACGCAAACGGCAACATCCACATGGGAACCGCCCTGAACAAGGTTCTCAAGGACATAGTCGTCAAGACCAGAACCATGTCGGGATTCGACGCCCCCTATGTGCCGGGTTGGGACTGTCACGGGCTGCCCATCGAGCAGAAGGTGATGGACGAAAGCAAGTCCAAGGCGGCAAATGTCTCGGCGATGGACATACGCGCCAAGTGCCGCCAGTACGCCGAGAATTTCGTCTCGTTGCAGGCGCAGCAGTTCAAGCGGCTGGGCGTGCTGGGCGATTTCGACAAACCCTACATCACCATGAATCCCAACTACGAGGCGGACGTGCTTGAGGTCTTCGCCCGCCTTGTCGAGCACAACCTTGTTTACCGTCAGCTTAAGCCCGTTCACTGGTCGATCGAGAACCAGACCGCCCTGGCCGACGCCGAACTGGAATACCACGATAAGCAAGACCCAAGCGTGTACGTGACCTTTAACGTGTCGCGCAATGCTTCGGCGATATCGCCGTCGGGTTCGGCAGCTCTCATGATCTGGACGACAACGCCATGGACCCTGCCGGCGAACGTCGCTATCGCGGTGCATCCGGACCTCGAATACGCCACCGTCGAAGCGACAACAACCGATGGAACCGTTACGTGGGTGCTGGCGCAGGCCCGCCTTGAAGCCGTGATGAACACCATCAAGGCCAAGAGGCCAGACTGGCTTATCAGCTACAAAACCGTCAAGACAATGACCGGCCGGCAGATCGTGGACGCCGGCATTGCATACGCGCACGTCATCGCAGAGGGCGGAAGGGATTATCCAATCGTCACCGCCGATTACGTGACGATCGAGGACGGCACGGGACTGGTGCACACAGCAACAGGCCACGGTATCGAAGACTACGGCACGGGCCTGAAGAACGGCCTGGAAATCTACTGCCCGGTGAAGGCCAACGGCACGTATGACGACACTGTGCCCCAATGGCTTCGCGGCGTTCACGTTTGGAAGGCGAACGCCATGGTAATCGAGCATCTTCAGAAGATCGCCGCCCTGGTGACGCAAGAGACAATAACCCACTCCTATCCGCACGACTGGCGCAGCCGAACCCCGACCATCTTCAGGGCCACCGAACAGTGGTTCATCAGCGTCGATCTGCCAGTAGGTAAAAAGGGCGAGAAGTCGCTGCGGAAGATGGCGATGGATCTTGTCGCCGGGACGGGCGAGAACGAAGGCGTCGACACGCTGAAGTTCGTTCCCGCCTGGGGAAAGAACCGCATCGCCGGCATGCTTCAAACCAGGCCTGACTGGTGCATCTCAAGGCAGAGGGCCTGGGGATTGCCAATACCAGCGTTTTATAATGAAAATGGCGAATCGCTGATGACGCCCTCCAGTATCCGCGCCGTGGCGGCCGTTATACGCAAACACGGTTCAGATGCATGGTTCACGATGTCGCCGAAGGAATTGCTGGACGGCTACGATGTTTCCAACGACAGGTGGGTGACCAACCCGCGGGACTTCGCAACTGCGAAGCTTACGGCCGGCAAGGACATCTTCGACGTCTGGTTCGAAAGCGGCTCAAGCTGGTTCGCCGTGGCGATGACACGCGGCCTGGTCGAGGACATTCCCGTCGATCTTTACCTCGAAGGCAGCGACCAGCATCGCGGTTGGTTCCAGCTTTCGCTGCTGCCGGCGCTGGGCGCAAGGGGCAAGGCGCCGTTCAAGACGCTGCTGACGCACGGGTTCGTTGTTGACGAAAGCGGCCGGAAGATGAGCAAATCGCTGGGCAACGTCATAGACGTGATGCAGCAGCTCAACAAGCGCGGCGCCGATATACTGCGGCTGTGGGTGGCCTCGCAGAATTACCAGGACGACGTGCGCTGCTCGGAAAGCCTCATCGCTCAGGCTGAAGATGCTTACCGCAAGATAAGAAACACCCTGCGATTCTGCATGGGCGCTTGTTTCGATTTCGACCCTGCCAGAGACGCCACGGAACCGACGGAACATTCGGTTGACAAGTGGATGCGAATGCAGCTTCACCGTCTCATCCGGGACGTGCGAGAGGCGTACGACAGCTTCGAGTTCCACAAGGCGACCAGGATGATGTACGAGTTCTGCACCGTGCAGGCGTCGAGCATATACCTCTCGGCGGTGAAGGACCGTCTTTATTGCGAATCGCCCAACGCCATTCGCCGGCGGGCGTCGCAGACGGTGATTCATGAAATGCTGCACGTCCTGGTTAAGCTGCTTGCCCCGATAATGCCGCACACGTGCGAAGAGGCGTGGCAGAGCATCCCCGCGCGGAATCCGCGGGAGCCTCAAACGGTTCATCTGGCCCTGCTGGACGATTACGACCCCGACGTGCTGAACCTGGCCGAGGACTACCGGCCGGTGAATCCGGACCTTGGCGCATTCTCCGGGGACGTGGTGGAAGTCGGCCCTGCCTGGATCTGGGATCGCCTGCTCGATCTGCGGGCGGCGGGCATGGTCAAGCTTGAAGCCCTCAAGAACAGTGGCGTCAAGAATTCGCTGGATGCCGAGCTTGTTCTGAAAGTGGCGAAGGGCAACGATAGAATGATTGACTTGCTCAACGCCTATCACAAGGAGCTTGAAGACCTGCTGGGCGTCGGGCATGCCGTGATTGAACAGGTTGACGCTCTGCCGGATGACGCCGTTGTGCTTGTCGAAGTGCTTGACGTTCGCGACAAGTACAAGCGTTGCGCCCGAAGTTGGAAACGCCGTCCGGATGTTGGCTCAAATCCGCTGTATCCCGAACTCAGCGCAAGGGATGCGGCTGTGATGGAAGAGCTCAACAAATAGTTGATTTGGCGATTATTCCGCATCCATGTATGCAGCAAGACCGTAGTATAATGATTACCAGTTGTTGAGGCTGGAAGAAGGCCAGATGGGGACTTTGACGGCAAACATACCCGCCGCCATACAATGCCTGAAGATAAAGAGGCTGGACAACAAGCATGAACGACGTAGTTTTCTCAAGCGCCGCGAAGGCAAGTTTTACTATAGGATCCGTTAAGAGATTTCTCTGGGACGCCGCCAGCAGGGTTGCCCTTGGTGGTTTATACATCTGGGAGATGGAAAACCACTGGGTTCTCGTGCAGAAGATGCCGATGCGGCTTCGCGGGCTCGGCAAGGCGTTCGACGGCGCCACTATCGCGCACATCAGCGACCTGCACCTGAGCCCCGTTGTGCGCGAAGGCTACCTCATGCGATTCGTTAAGGCCATCAATGAGCTTGAGGTGGATTTCGTTGCGATTACAGGCGACATGGTCACCGGGCCAAGAAATTACGCCCGTCGCGTGGCTAAGGTGCTTTCGCATCTTCGGCCGAAGGTGGCGACTCTTGCGTGCCTGGGCAACCATGACTACGGAATGTGGCATCCCAGCGGGCTTGGCGGAATTCGCGGCCTTGCGCCGTATTTAAGCTCGCACCTGGTCGACGCCGGGGTGTCGCTGTTGAACAATGATTCGCACATTTTCCGCCGCGACGGGCAGATTCTCCAGTTTGTCGGCGTGGAAGACCTCTGGTCGCAACAATATGATCCTGCCGCCGCGTGCAGACACCTGGATGTCGAATCGCCAATTGTCGCACTGGTGCATAATCCAGACGCCGCCCCGGACCTTGCGGCGCGCGGAGCGCAGTACGTGCTCGCAGGCCACACTCACGGCAAAGACACCCGCCGGAGGCTTATCAGGACGCTTGTTCTGCCCTCAAAGCAGCGGCAATTCGTCGTGGGCCAGTACGCACTTGGCCTGAACAAGTTCCTCTACGTTAACCGCGGGCTGGGGCACTCGATGCGATTCCAGTTCGACCACAGGCCGGAAATCACGATCTTCCAGCTTCAGGGCGAAAGTTAAGAGCTATAAACCGGGCCATTGACTTTTGAGCCTGGGTTGTTAAAGTACTTCCTTCGAGCGGCCGTGGCGGAATTGGCAGACGCGCAAGGTTCAGGTCCTTGTGCCCGTTCAGGGCGTGAAGGTTCGACTCCTTTCGGCCGCATGTTGGGAAACTCCTGGGGGATCAGGCACTCCATAATCGAGCTCGCTGCGTAAGATGTTCTGGACCGAATGCGCAAAGGAGCCGCCATGGACCTTACCACAGACTGCATGGGCCTGAAGCTGGCCACTCCCCTGGTTGTCGGCGCAGGGCCGCTTGGCAGTGAGTTATCCGGCCTGAGAAGAATAGAAGATTCCGGCGGCGCCGCCGTCGTGCTCTGGTCGCTCTTCGAGGAGCAGATATCCCACGACCAGGACGAACTTGACTTCTACCTCCAGTACGGCACAGAGCGGTTCCCCGAGTCGCTGACCTATTTTCCTCGTTCGCCCGAGTACCACACCGGGCCGGAAGAATACCTCAACTACATATCCGACGCCAAAAAGGCCGTGGACATTCCGATCATCGCCTCGCTCAACGGTTTTTCAAGCGGCGGCTGGATCAGCATGGCAAAGCAGATGCAGCAGGCCGGGGCGGATGCCCTGGAACTGAACATCTACTTCCTGGCGACCAATCCGGACATCACCAGCCAGCAGGTGGAACAGGCTTACATAGACGCCCTGCTGGCCGTACGGCGAAATGTGACCGTGCCGGTGGCTATCAAGCTTTCTCCGTTCTTTTCGGCGTTTGCGTCCCTGGCCCGCAAACTCTCTGAAGCAGGCGCCGACGGCCTGGTGCTATTCAACAGGTTCCTGCAACCGGACATCGACCTTGCGGAACTGGAAGTGCGCCCCCGACTGGTGCTGAGCAACCCGGCCGAGTCCAGACTTCCCATGAGATGGGTGGGAATTCTCTACGGCGCCACAAAGTCCTCTTTGATCGCAAGCTCCGGGCTTCACAGCGGCCAGGATGTCGCCAAGATGATTCTCGCCGGGGCAGATGCCGTGCAAGTGTGCTCCATCCTTTTGAAAGAAGGAATCGAGCATCTCAAAACGCTTCGTGCGGAGCTGGAGGAATTCATGCTCTTGAAGCAGTATGATTCCTTGTCGCAGATGAAGGGGGTAATGAGCTCTCGAACCTTATCTGAGCCGGCTGCATTTGAACGAGCAAACTACATGAAGACGCTCAGCAGTTTCGGCAGGACCATGACGTTCGAATAAACCGTCAGGGCCGAGAGGCGGCATCCTCGATGGCTTTAAGCTTCTGGGCCGGGGATGCCTGGAGATCGTAAACGAACTGCGGGTTTAGCTGCTTGAGCATCGCAGCAGTCGCGGCTTCCAACGCCGCCTTGGACTCGTCACCGACGGCGCTTCTAAGTTCCGCCAGCAGGCCGGCCCACGCACGCTGTCCCATGGTTGTCAGATCCGCAGCCGCCTTTTCTCTCAGGGCAGCATCTTCCAGCACAAGCTGTTCGCACAGCGTGTGCACGCGATTCGCATCGGCGAGATCCTGCAACCTTCGACCCTCGGCAAGCACGCTTTTGAGGGCGGAGGACTGCTTGTCCGGGCAGTTTTCTATTCCGTTCACTGCAGCCGTCGCAAGCTCTACGCACAGGTCGCACCTGCCTTCGGCAAGCATCGCCTTAAGGCGAGCGATAAGCTTGTCAATCGCTTCGGCCCTGCGGGGCGCGGCGGGGTGCTGCGCGATAACCTTCACCACCAGTGGATCGTCAGCAGCCAGCATGGCCGTTACCCACGCCATCCAGGTCTCGCCGGCCTTGGGGCTTTTGACCGCGGCGTACGATTGGTGCGCCTCTGCGAAATAAGACGCCGCCTCGCTTGCTCTGCCGGTCTGCATCAATTCCACGCCCAGGCTCAGCAGGGCATCCGGAAGCTGGTCGCTGGCCGACGCCCGAAGCGCCGTCACCAGCATCTGGCGAACCCGCAGGCGCTGGTCGGTGGCATCCTGTCGGTCATGAAGCTTGTCAAGCACATGAGCAAGAACCTCCGCGTTCGAGCGAGAAAGCACAGCCATCACCACGTCCCAAGCCTGTTGCTTGACGGCCGCATCGCTCTCGAACTCGCCGCTGGTTCTCATAAGGATCAGGTCGATGCTGCCTTCGCCGCCAAGCACCTCAAGCGCAGCCAGGGCAGCCTGGCGCACGCCGCGGTCGGCGTCGTCGAGCAAAGGTTCGATCGCCATGACAAGATCTTTCTTGCCCCGAGCACGCAGCGCATTTATCGCCGCCAGGCGCACCGTCGCGGCAGGATCCTTGAGTGATTCCCGAAGAATCGGTACGAAGCTCTCGTCGCCTACTGCCGACATCGCGATGACAAGAAGCTCTCGCAGGTCGTGCGTATCATCCGCAACCGGGGTTTGTTTGTATTTCTCGACCAGCGCGGCGGCGGCCTGAGCCTGAAGCGAGGCAGGCAGCGGTGATTTGGCGGCTATTCTGCCCAGCGCCGAGGCGGCGGAGGCCGAAACTTTCGCCGACGGATCTCGCACATAGCCAATGATCGGTTCGGCAGCGGAAGCCTCCGCAAGCTGCCCCAACGCCATCAGCAGCGACCGTCGAACATCCACTGCTTTTTCGTCCGCAAGGGCGTCGAGCAACATCGAGGCGTCGCAAGCGCCCATCGTAACCGCTATCGCCGGCGCGACCGCCCGAACGCGCGGATCGGGATCTTTCAAAAGCGAGCTCACCAGGCCGCTCGAATCGTCAACTCCCTTTTCGCCCGAAGAAAGCCTGCGTTCGAGGATCTTCAACCCCACAAGCCGCACATCGGCAAGACTGTCTTTAAGCATCGACAGAAGCAGCGCATCTTTTTGTGCAGCCCCCGTGGCTGTGTACTGATCGTCCACGGCCTTGGCCAGCCTGGCCCGGAGGGCGGCGTTCTCGGCGTCAAGAGAGGCCCGTGCGGTGGAAAAGCTTTCCACAAGCTCGGCAAGCCATTCGGTTTCGGGCTTGTTCTTGCTTGCCTCCCACCACTGGCGCCATTGGGAAACGTCAGAGCCAAACGCCCGGATGTTCGTGAGCCGCACCAGCGAAGACACCGCAGCCGAGACCACCATCGGGTCTTCGTCATCGAGCAGCGCAACCAGCGCATCGACAATCGAACGATCAAGCGTGCGTCGCAGCGCCCCTATCGCCTCAAGGCGCACCGCGCGGGGCCGGCGCGTGTCTCGCGCTATCGCCAGCAGCTTGCCGCTGACGACGGGATCCTTGCAGATGGCCAGTGCTTTGGCGGCCGCCGACCTTGTGGACGACTCGTCCCCGTTTAAAAGCACAACCAGCGGCTCAATAAGCTCCTCGGGCACTGCCTGAAGCTCTATCACCGCTTCGGCAATTGCGATCTGCGCGGGGCGGTTCGACGAATCGGCAAGAAAATGCTGAAGAACATCACGCGATTGCTCGCTCTTCTGCACCAGGAGCATGGCGGCGGCTTCAAGCTTGGTCTTTGGCGAACGGGCCGGGTCTCGCAACTGCTCGATCCAGGTGTTTATCTGAAGCTCCTGGGCCGATGCGGTGTGAGGCACGGTTTCCTGACCATATGAAAGCGCACCGCATCCGAGGACCATTATCAGCACGAAGGATGTTGTTGCTTTCGAATACATGTGTTCGCCTTGCAGACCACCCTGCGGGCCTACCTTACTATAATTGCGTCGGCAGAGTCAAACCGCGCGATTGCAAAAAAGCGCCACGTTTCTCAGATTCATTCGCCAAACCGCCAGCCGCTGGGCCCTATATCGCCCGCCGGGGCGGTTCCTTAACCTTGATTTGTGCACGGCGACTGTTACGATACCACCATGAATGAAAACAACACCAAGGCGATTACCTATAAGGAAGCGGGCGTCGATATCCATGCCGGGGACCAGATGGTGGATCTGATAAAGCCGCTCGTCAGGCGCACCTT
>JAAYCO010000164.1 GCA_012729725.1 Planctomycetota bacterium | reverse complement strand
GGCGATCTCCTTCGCTTCCCATTCGAGCAATGACTGCGCGACCCGGGCGCAAGGTCGGCATCGGTCAGCTATTGGGGGGCGAGGGAGCTTGCGATGGCGTGCAGGCCGCAGGTCGCGAGCGGTCCCAACAAAAAGCCCCGGTTCTCCGTGGGAATGGAGCCGGGGTCGATATGCGTCTGTCGATCCGTCGGCCGATATCTCGCGGAGGCCCAACAGGCTGGTTACAGGCAGGTCTTCTGGCTTCCGGATATTCCGGCGGGCATTGCAACTCCCGCGTCGGATACCTCCCGCCGCGCCTTCCCATCGCGATCACGCATCGCAACAGTGGCATTTGCGGCGGGCGTCACCGGTTACAGCGGCGCGTCCGCGGCCGATTCTAACGGCCTTCCCTTTTGGTCCGTCAATAGACGGACACCCATAACGAGAGGCATCTTACGCCCCACCGGCGAATTTGGCAACAGAAAATCCGCCGGATCCGGCGTCATTCGCCCTTCAAGGCGGAGACCAGCGATGTGAATGTTTCCTTGGCGTCTCCAAAGATCATCATCGTCTTGTCATCGTAGAAAAGCGGGTTGTCTATTCCGGCAAAACCGGGGGCAAGGCTTCGCTTTGAAATGATAACCGTCTGGGCTCTTCTCACGTCGAAGACGGGCATGCCATAAAGCGGACTTTGCGGGTCCGTTATCGCAGCAGGGTTCACAACGTCGTTAGCGCCAACGATAAGAACAACGTCGGCGTGCTCGATTTCCCGGCTGCCTTCTTCAAAATCAAGCAGGTGATCGTAGGGCACATCCGCCTCGGCCATGAGAACGTTCATGTGGCCGGGCATTCTTCCGGCGACGGGGTGAATCGCGTATCTGACCTTCACGCCCTTGGCTTCCAGGTGGTCGGCCATTTCACGCACCGCATACTGAGCCTGGGCGGCAGCGAGCCCATAGCCGGGAACCACAACAACCTCCTGGGCGTCCTGCATGGCCATCATCGCATCTTCTATCGTATAACGGCGTACGGTTCGGGCCTGGCTTTCACCGGCGGCGACATGTGCGCCAAGGCCGCCGAAAAGCACGTTCAGCAGCGAGCGATTCATCGCCTTGCACATAAGCCTGGTGAGGATTATTCCAGACGCCCCCACCAAAGCGCCGGCGATTATCAACCCGGCGTTGCCAAGCAGAAAGCCCGCACTGGCTGCGGCCAGGCCCGAGTAGCTGTTCAGCAGGGATATGACGACGGGCATGTCCGCCCCGCCGATCGGAATGACCAGGCTGACGCCCAGCCACCCGGCCAGAATGATCAGCAGAATCAGGATCCACTGGTTCTGAGGCGCAAGCCCCAGCAGCACCACCATCGCAACCGCCAGCACAATGGCCAGCACGTTGGCGGGCTTCTGAAGCCGGAATTGAATCGGCCTTGATGTTATCAGATCCTGGAGTTTGGCGAAGGCGACAATGCTGCCCGTGAACGTCACCCATCCGATAAGCGAGGCTATTGCCGCCAGGGCGGCCGGAGCGTGATCCGCCCTTCCCAACGGCTGGCGCCAGAATTCCCAGATCGCCACCAGCGCAGAAGCCAGGCCGCCAAACCCGTTGAGCAGCCCGACCATCTGGGGCATGGCCGTCATCTTCACCGCCAACGCCAGCGATACGCCGATTATCGAGCCGATTATCAGGCTGACTATTATCCATGTGTATGTCACTATCTGACTGGAAGCCAGCGTGATAAGCACCGCAAGCAGCATGCCGGCCGCGCCAAGCAAATTGCCCAGCCTGGCGGTGCGAGGCGAAGACAATCGCTTCAGCGCGAAGATGAACATCACCGCCGCCAGAAGGAACACCAGACTGCGGATGGAAGGGTCGGATGATATCCTGATGATTTTGTTCCACATGCGTCACTTCCTTTTGCCGCGGAACATTCGCAGCATTCTGTCAGTGACCAGGAAGCCTCCGACGACGTTTATGGTCGCGGCGGTGACCGCGATCGATCCCGCCACCGCCCCCAGCGTTCCCCCCGCGCCCGCTGCGGCCAGAGCGCCAATGATGATTATGCCGCTTATGGCGTTCGACCCGCTCATTAATGGCGTGTGCAGAAGCACCGGCACCTTGGTTATAAGCTCGATGCCGACAAACATCGCCAGCGTGAAGATAATGATCGACGTTATCAGCGTCATGTTCGTTCCTCTTTCTGTTCGCCGGCAGGGGGTTGAATTTCGACCAGTCGGCCGGCTTGAACGACAAGCATTCCGCGGATGATTTCGTTGCCCAGATCGACATCCGCCTTCCCGTCGCGGAGGAGTTCCTTAAGAAACGCCAGGAGGTTTCTGGAGTACATCGCGCTGGCATGCACGGGCAGCTCGGTGGCGAGGTTGTGCGGCCCCAACACCGTGACATGACCAGCATCGACGGTTTCGCCCAGCCTCGTCGCCTGGCAGTTGCCGCCCGCGGGGGCAGCCAGGTCGATAACCACGCCGCCGGGGTTCATGCGTTTGAGCATTTCGCCGGTCACAAGCAGCGGAGCTCGTCTGCCGGGAACCTGCGCGGTGCAAATGAGCACATCGCATTTGTCCAGATGAGGCGCGATGATCTCCTGCTGGCGAAGGTAGAAATCCTCGCCCAGATCCCTGGCGTATCCCTGCGCCGTCTGGGTTTGCTCGCCGACGTCTATCGAAACGAATTTTGCGCCGAGGCTTGCCGCCTGCTGGGCCGCTGCGGGGCGAACATCAACCGCTTTGACCACCGCGCCCATCCGACGCAGCGCGGCAATCGCGCTTAGCCCGGCAACGCCCGCGCCTATCACAACCGCCATGGCCGGATGAATGGTCCCCGCTGCCGTCATCATCAGGGGCATGAGCTTCTTGAGACTCCCCGCAGCCGCCACCGCGGCGCGATACCCGGCGACCATCGCCTGGCTGGACAGGGCATCCATCGACTGCGCCCTGGCGATTCGAGGCACTCGCTCCATGGCGAAACAGGTCATTCCCTCCGCCCCGTACGCCTGCAAGAGCCCGCTGGGCCGGGCGCCTTCAAGCATTCCTACTATCACCGCCGGAGAACCGATCAGGCGCACCCTTTCAAGCGAGGGCGGCCCGACCGCCAGCAGAACCTGCGCCTGGCGGACCACATCGCCTTCTTCATTCTCCACCTGGGCCCCTGCCTGGCGATACTGCTCATCGTCAATGAGCGATCCTGAGCCGGCCTGGGACTGCACGACGACTTCGTGACCAAAACCGGCCAGAGCCCGGACGGTTTCAGGCGTCGCCGCGACTCGTGTTTCGCCGGCGGATGCTTCGGCAGCGATTGCGATCTTCATGCTGTGCGTTCCTTGGCGTTAATGGAGTGCTACATCATTATTGCGCCAAGTTTGGAGGAGGACTCTCCAAATCGCGGAAGGATCGGACGGAAGTATGCCGGCGGGCTTTGCCCCCAACTAACATGATTTGATGGTTCGCGCTGTCGGCAGGCAGGTTTTGCCCGCCGACAGCGCGCCACTGGCGGGCTATTCTTCTTTGTTTTCGAGCGACAACTGCGGTTCGTGATATTCGTAGAACGTGCGGTAGTTCTTGCGCAGATAGCCGCCGGCGGTAACGCGTATGCCGTTGAGAACCACGCCAAGAATCCGTGCGTTCACGCGGTTGAGTATGTCCCTGCTGCGCTGCACCACGCCAAATGTGTTAGACGTCGCCCTGACGACCAGCACCGTTCCGTCGGCGATAGACGACATGACGGCGGCATCCGTCACCAGCAGGCACGGCGGGCCGTCGATTATCACTTGATCGTACTGTGCGACCATCTCGCTGACGAGCAGCCGCATCGTGTCGCTGCCGAGAAGCTCGGCTGGGTTTGGCGGCAGCGGACCCGCCGGCAGCACAGAGAGATTAGGCTCGATCTCGCAGACATGGTCCGACCAGAGGCACTGCGAAACCAGCGCGTTGCTCAGGCCGGTGTTCTGGCACTGCGGGAAGAGCTTCTCCATCGCGGGCTGACGGAAGTTCGCATCAACAACCAGCACCTTCTTGCCGTTTCTTGCGAAGGCGGCGGCAAGGTTCATCGCGACGGCCGTTCTACCATCGCCCGGCTGGGCGCTGGTTACGAGCAGGCTCTGAAGCTGCTCTGCCGGCGCGCTGAACTGAACGCAGGTTCGTATCTGGCGGAAAGACTCGCCCACGACCGAATGCGGATTGGTCGCAAACGCCAGGCGAATGTCGTTGATCTCCTCGTCGAGATCATCGGCATGAGGCACGAAGCCAAGCATCGGCAATTCCAGCCGCTTTGAAACGTCGCTGGGGCTCTTGATCGAGGTGTCGATGAACTCCAGCAGGAAGGCAAGGCCCACGCCGAACACCAGGCCCAGAAGCACGCCGACGGGCATCATGATGGACCAGCGAGGCATGGACGGCTTCTCGGGAGTGCTTGCCGGCCTTTGCACCTGAACCGGCCTTGACGCCCGGCTTTGCAGATCAAGCTCAAGCAGGCGGCGGTCCACCAGGCCAAGGTTCGCCTCGATGGTCTTCATCTTGACCGTTTCGCTTTCAACCTGCTTGAGGCTCAGGTTGAGATCACGGCTTTCAGCCCGCATTGCCTCCAAGGCCTGCTTGTGGCGATCCATCAACGTCTTAGCCTGCATCATGGCCGAGTCGTAACTGAGCTTGATACGAGCGACCTGGCCTTCGCGAAGCAACGACTCGCGGGCGTCTATGTGTCTTTCGTTGGCCTCGAGCCTGGCAAGCAGGTCTTTGTATGAAGGATGACTCTTGTCTATGCCCCGCGATTCGGCGCCGGCTACGGCGCTGCGAAGCTGCTGATGCTCGGCGTTCAACTGCCGCAGCAACGCGTCGTAGTCGTAAACTACCGTTACCTCGGGGGCGGTGTCGAGAAGTCCGTTGGCCTCTTTCTCCAGCAGAGCAGCCTTTTCGCCCTGAGCCTTGTTGAACTCGTCCTCGGCCTCTTTGTGCTGAACTTCGACTTTCTTGATTTCCTGGGTAAGCAGGGCCATCTTTTGCGCAATATTGGGCGCCGTGTCGGCCCTGGAGGCGAGTATTCGCTCGATGTTGCTGCTGATCTTCGCCAGATCGTCCACCATGCCCTGCCGCTGGTTGCGAAGCCGCTGGATCGTGCGGTTCGTATCGGCGGTGCTGAGCTTTTCGGTTTCATCAACGAAGGCGTTGGCCCACGCGTTGATGATCTCGGCCACTTCACGCGGGTCCGAGCCGGTCATCGAGAGCCTCAGCAACGTGGTGTCTCTTATGGGCGTGATGGATACGGCGTCAAAAAGCGCCGTCACCAGTCGTTCCCTGTTGGCCAGATACCATTGCGTTGCCTTCACCTCGTTGCGGTTGAGGGCCGCCTGAAGAACCAGATCGCTCTTGGCCATTTGCATAATGGTCAGCTTGAAGCGTTCCACCTCGTCAGTTCTTAAGGCGGCCGTATCACGAAGCTCGCTGGACGGAGGGTTAACCACAAGGTCCGCCTCGGCGGTGTACAGCGGCGAATAGGCCAGCCACAGCCATGTGGTGACGCCGGCGGACACGATGCACAGCAGCAGTATCAGCAGAATCATCCACATGCGCTTGCGGACTATTCGCAGAAGGTCGCCGCCCGTAAGGCCTTGCGGCGCGCCGGGACGTGGGCGGGCGGCGCCGCCTATCTGTCGGCCGGTCTGTGGCGTCTGATCCCGCGTCGCAATTAAACTCATTGTGCGTTCTCCGTGGAAGTCTTGGAGGAGATGCTCGCCGCCGCCTCCTGCAACTGCCTCTCCATCGCCGTGTCATTGACGGCGAATCTCAACCCGAGCCTGTATTGAGCCATGGCTTCGTCATAACGCTCGGCCTGGGCAAGCGCCTGGCCAAGGTGGTAATGATAAACCGCCTTGGGCCGGGGCAGACTGATCGCCAACTGAAGCTGTTCTATTGCTTCGTCCACCCTGCCCGTTTTGAAAAGCGCCCAGGCGTATGTGTCCAGAACGTCAGCGCTTCCCGGCAGCATCTGCACCGCCTGCTTGGCGTACTTGATCGCATCGTCGTACCGCTTGAGATCGTTGGCGTACAGATAGGCTATGTTGTTGACGGCCTGAAGATAAACGTCATCATGCTTGGAGCCCATTTCCAGGGCCTTGAGGTGGAATTCCTCAGACTTGGTGAAGTCCTTCTTGCTGTAGTACACCATGGCGATCTTTTCCAGCAGAAGCGCCTTGTCCCGCTGGGCCTCAACCTTCGCAAGCGCCTGATCCAGCGCGCGAATGCTGCGATCGTAATCGCTGGCGGCCATGGAGATCATCCCAAGAGCGTCGTATTCCCGCCAGGATATGGTCGCTTTCGCCGCGAGCCATTCCTCAAGCAGTTGACCCGCCCTGCTTGGGCCGTAGGCGTCCATCATCATCCTTCTGACAACATCGAGATGCCTTGGGCCAAGCTCGCCCGCGACGAGCGACTGGAACAAAGCCTGCGCTTCGGGATGACGATTCAATGCAGCCAGCGCCCTGGCTCTGACCGCCTTGGCGGCAGGGCCTATGATCTGGTTGTCCGCGTAGCGATCGGCGACGACAATCGCCTCGCTGTACTTGCCCGCCGCCGACAGCGTCATCATGTACGTGACGATGATGTCCGGGTTGTCCGGGGCAAGCTCGATGGCCTTCGCAAGCGCCTGCGCCGCTCTTGTCGAATCGCCGCGGACCGACCACATGCGGTATTCAAGCATGGGATACTGCGGATCCCGCGGGAACATGTCAGTCGCCGCCCGAAGCCGGCTTTCAAGAGCGCTCCAGTTCTCCCATTCCATGTACATCTGAATCAGCGCGACGTGAGCCTTGCCAAACTCGCGCTGGTTTCTGATGATTTCCAGATACGCCAGTTCCGCCGCCCTCGCGTCGCCAAGACGCCGGCAGACCTCCGCGTACTGAAGCCCGACTTCCGGATCGCCCGTCGCCGTGCGAACCTGCTGAAGATCTTCGCGAGCCTTCAGCGGCTGGCCCTGAAGCAGCAGAAGTCTTGCCCTTTCAAGTCTTGCCGAAACATGGTCGGAATTGATCTCGATGATCCTGCTGAGCGTGTCAAAGGCTTCGTTGTTCTTTTCCTGCCGCAGTTGCAGCATGGCGCGAAGCAGAAGCCCGCCGACATCGTTGGGATTGCCCGTGAGGAACTGATCAATCGCCGCCTGGGCCTGTGAGTGCTGGCCGCCTTCGATCTGGCAGCGAATCAGCGTTCGCTGCGCGGCAAGGTCCGTCGGATCAAGCTCCATGAGTCTCTGAATCGCCGCGACGGCCTCGCCCCATCTCTCAAGACCCACCATCAGACGAGCCAGATCATTCCTCGGCCGGGTGTCTTTGGGATCCAGCGCTATCGCCTCTTCAAAGGCGGCGACTGCCTGATCGATCTGGTTCATCTGCCCAAGCAGCTGGCCCTTGACCACCAGCACGGCGACCTTGTCCTTCTCGCTGTTCTGCAATTCGCCAAGCACCGTCATCATGTCGTTGAACCTGCCGGTGCGGGCGTAGAAAACGGTCAGGGGATGGGCCCCTGCAAGCTTGTTCGGGCTGCGCTCATAAAGGTAGCGGTAGAGCTTCTCGGCGTTTTCGAGATCCTTCGAATACTCAAGAAGGTTGCCCAGCAGCGCCACGTTTCTCAGATCATCGGGGTTCTGCTCATATCGCAACTGCCTCTGGCGCACAAGCTCCGGAAGGTCTTCGGGCTTGGCGTCCATCTGGCGCAGATCCAGCAGTATCTGCTGAATGTAAGGATCTCGCTGTGCGTCGCCCAACTGACCCGCCTGCAAGGCCCACTTGCGCACGTCGGCCTGGCGATTCTGGGCTTCGGAGACGCGCACCATCCCGACGACGGCAGGGGCGTATGCTGAATCAACCGCCAGCGCCGACTCGAATGCCCGCTGGGCCTTGGCGTAATCCTTGGCCATAAGGCAGTAATTGCCAAGAGCCGCTCTTGGCTGCCGGTCATTGGGTCGAAGCGCGACAACCTCTTCAGCCAATTTGATGGCGGTGGGGTAATCTTCCTTCGCAGCCGCCAGAAGCGCCGCGTATTGCCTGCCTTCCATGCCGTCGGTGTTCAGAGATTGCGCACGCTGAAGCCAATGATCGGCCTTGTCGAACTGCTTGCGCCGAATGGCGAGATTGAGTGATATCTCAATTACGGCAGGCAGATTTGGATCCAACCCCGCGAGATACTCGTCGGCCTTGTCGTCCAGGCCCAGCGAGGCCGCTGCCGTGGCCAATTCCAGATTCCTTCGCGTGGCGTCGGTTATGTTCTTGGCCTGATCCTCCAGCATTGCCATACGCTTGTGCGGATCCTCTTCCTGGCACAGCCCGGCGAACTGCCTGGCCCATTCGCCAAGCTTGGCGTCGCGCGATGCAACCTCTGTCACCAGCGCTTCAATGGCAGCCTGATCCTTCTGACGATCGTACAGCGATATCAGGCTGGCGATTATCTCCTGCTGCGATGGCAGGCGGCGGTAGATATCCTCCAGCAGCGTTCGCGCCGCCTGGAGGTTGCCCTGCGAGATCAGCGTCTGATGCCGCTCAAGCAGCGGAGGCAGAAACTCCGGGCTGAGCTCTGAACCGGCGGGAAGCGCGTTTTTCTCGCCGGTCAGAACCTCCAGCACGCCCACAAGGCGCACTGCCTCGGGCATGCCCGGGTTAATCGACAGCACCTGTTTGACGTGAGTCGATGCGGTGACGTAATCCTTTCTCAACAGGGCGATTCTTGCCCTGCCCAGAAGAAGCGTCGGGTTTCTCTGCTGACCGGGAAGATTGGCCAGACGGTCGATCAACTCCTCGGCCTGGTTGTACTGACGCAGCCGGATGTAGCACTCGTTGAGCGCGCTGAGCGAAGGCAGGTCCACAAATTCGCCAAAGCCCGCAACCGCCTTCTCAAGCAACGGCACTGCCTCAAGATAGTGACGGTCCAGATACTGCAGCATGCCGGCGATCTTGTACTGATGCGGCGAATCGCTCCGCAAACGCTCGATCTGCGTGCGGCATTCCTCCGCCTTCTGAACCAGCGCCTCGCGCTCCTGCCCGGTGGCGGAGGCAATCGAGTCCAGCAACATTCCGCTCAGTTGCACGTAAAGGTTGCCGATGGCGGCCTTGAGCCTGGCGACCTCCGGAGGTTCTTTTGCGTCAGCCAGTTTCTTGCTGAGGATTTCCACGCCTCTGTTCAGCGCGTCGGCGGCCTGCTGGGGCTGCTTCTGAAGCTGATACAGCCGACCCACCTGGCGATGAGCCAGCCAGTCGGTTTCATCCACTTCGAGGGCCTTGGCCGCGGCCTCGTGCGCCTTATCAAGCTCCTTGGCCAGCTCATGAAACTGCGAAAGCGCGATGTAACCAAGCGTGCTGTCGGTCTGGCATGAAATCGCCTGGTTGATCTGCTCAAGGGCCTGGTCCTTAAGGCCTTTGCCCTGAAGATAACCGGCGTAGGCGACGCGTATCTGTGCGCTGTTGGGGTTCTGCTCTGAACCCGTCACATAAACCTGGCGAATCACTTCGTCCGCCGCACCGGAGCGTTGAAGAAACGCGACTTTCTCAAGCCAGTAGTCCACCTGATCAGGTTTAAGCTCGATGGCTTTGTCAAAGCTGGCGACGGCGGCGTCTATTTCGCTCTGATGGCGAGTAACCGCTGCCAGCGCGATGTTCCCCAGGGCCACGCCTCTTTGCACATAGGTCAGGTGATCTTCGGGGTCGATCTTGAGCAGTTTTTCGCTTTCCTCGACGAAGCGGGGCCAGTCGCCCCAGGCCATCTGCATCAGCAGTCGCTGGGCTTCGGCGTGTTGCGGATTCAGCCGCATCGTGCTAAGCAGGCTGTCTCTGGACTGGCGGACGAATTCGTGCTTCTCGGTTTCCGTCGCCGCCTGATTACGAAGCGCTTCAAGCATGGCCTTGGCGTACTTGTAGCGATACTCCGCCGAGTTGGGGTCTTTCAGATCGCTGCTGCTTCTGACGGCTTCCCTGTACCAGCGTATGGCCTCGCGCAGATTGCCATGTTCCATTTCTGCGTCGCCATTTCTGGCGCAGACCATCGGGTCGCGTTTCATGCTCTTCTTCAGAGCCAGAATGGTCACACCGCCGACCAGAATAACGCCAATGATCACCAGAACGGCCACTGCGCGCCTGTTGAGTTTCTTCTTTTTCTTAGCCATTAGCATCCGTCCTATACTTGCAGCCCAACAGGCCGCTGGTTATGGTTTGCCCGTCAACCCCTGCACGCTGTCCGCCGATGGTAGAACTTTCAGCACCTCCGGAAGGAGGATTTTAGCAAATTCGCGGGCGAGTCTATCACTTTCTTGCAGGGTATCTATTGGCGAGAAACTACTGAACTCGATCTTTGCGAAGTAAACGTAACGTTCGAGGGGGTTGTTCAAACCTATTCTCACGCTCTCTCGGCTGTGCTTCGGCACGCCGTTGAAGCTGAAGAGGTAGTAAATCGCTCGCTGCTGATGATCGTCGCCTTGAAACGTCGTGCGAGTCGCGGAGGGATTGCTCCACTCGGCATGGCCGTCAACCGGCGCAAGAGGAACCTCGTCTGTTCCCACAATGGTGTTTCCGCCTGCCGCAAGGCACACGTCGGGAATATGCGGCACCAGGTCAAGCCCGCCCGTGTAGTAGTAGATACTGACCTGCCATCTGTCCTTGGTGATCGGATCCTCGTATTGGCGAATCGAATACCAGTTGCTTCTGCCGGTGTCCCACCTGCCTTGGGACTTGTCCCAGTCAGTGGCGATGCCCAGCTTGTTCTGGGTGTCCTTTTCGTTCTCGGTGAATTCGTGGTCGTACACCATGCGGTATGAGCCAAGGCGGCCGCTCGAATCACCAAGCGTCAGCAAACGATGATCTTTCTGGGCAACCTGCACGCCCTTTGGCCAAGGCACGGGCTCTTTGCGCGTCACGAAGTGCAGAAACTCCTTGGCCCCCTGCCAGCCAATGGCGGTTGTCGCCAACAGAATAGCGGCAACAAGGAAAGCGTAATCACCGATCAGCGGTCGAAGGATTCTTCTATAAAAGCTCATTCGCCGCCTCCGTCATCACAGGGCGCCGCCTGCTGGGATTCTTCCTCTTCCTCATCCTCAACGACATATAGCCATTGCATGAATTTGAGTATTGCCAGAAGCAGCAACAATGCGGGGACAAGTAGAACCATGCCCATGATCTCGTGCATGATGTCCTTGCCGATCTCCGGTCGATCAATGACGAACATGGTTCCCGTCAGGGCGATGCGGATGACGTTGCAGGCGACGGCAATGGGAATGCCCGCCAGAACCAGGACTATCTTCTGCCAGATGGGCCGGGGCTCGATGTAAGCGAGGGCCACGCTCAAGGCAACGAACGCCATCAGCGACCTGACGCCGCTGCACGCCTCCACCACCGTCAACTCGTGTCGCACGCCCTGGAAGCTCATCACTCGCATCCGAAGCGCATCCACCTGAATGTCAACGCCAAACACCTGCAGCAGCGCCCCACCGAAACCCGCGGCGATCTTCTGAAGAGGAAGGGCGATTCCGTCATAGACCCTGTCGGGCATGGGCATGGCCAGCGCCAGATATACGATTGGCAACCACGCCACCTTGATGACCCCCGGCCCGGCGACGAACAGCACCAGGCCCAGCAGGGTTAACACCATCGACAGTTCGGAGAACCAGTTCATGCGGATCGGAAAGAAGCCCAGGATGGTTCCCAGCAGGCCCGCCAGCATCAGCAGCAGACCCCACAGGCACGACCGTCTGGTCGCCGAAAGCAGCTCGGACCGCCTGGCGTAAAGCAGATAAAGGCTGAACAGAGGAATCAGGAATCCGTGCGACCAGTCAGGATTATGCCGCCACTTGGCCAGCAGACCCTCAATTTGCCATAGGTTGACCGCCACGAACAGCCCGCCCAGCACGATCATTTTCGTTAACTCGGGCACTGCCAATGGTTTGCGCAGCGGTAGCTCCGTGGAGGACGCCACCATGTCCACCAAACTTCGACTGGCACTTTCAGGCTTCGGAGCCTCGATTTCTGTTCGGCTCATGCTACTGCCTTAATCTCACCATCTGGTGAATCTGTTGCTGTCAAGACCCTGCGCCGCCGGCGAGGCAAAGTTCCGGTCGTAAATGAAGCCGAAACCATAGGTTGCGCGGAAGGCGTTGCGAAGAACCGCAAGGAACGTCGCCCGCCAGTTGGTGCCAACTGCTATCAGGTCGTCGGGCTTGAGGAACAGGTCGGGCGCTTCTCCGCGGAA
The DNA here is from genome assembly GCA_012729725.1 of Planctomycetota bacterium. Classification (GTDB taxonomy): domain Bacteria; phylum Planctomycetota; class Phycisphaerae; order SM23-33; family SM23-33; genus JAAYCO01. The sequence continues at coordinate 8,765 of JAAYCO010000164.1, read as the reverse complement.
GATCGCCTCGATATCCAGAGGAATCATCTGCTCCTGGTTGGGTCCGACTCTTCGAATTAGCACGGTATTCTCGGGCCAGGCCAGCGGGCCTAGGTTTCCCGCAGCCGCCATCGCCATCTTGACCGTGATCTGCCTGCCGGTCAGAGAGTACACGCCGGGGCGAAGCACTTCCCCCTTGATGTAGAACTCGCCAACCTCAAGCACGGGAACCTGAACAACATCATGCTCTCTGATGATGATGTTCTGCTCGCCCCTGCGCAGCGCGTCAAGGTTGATGGCGATAATTCGCATGCCGTCGCTTGGCTCAAGCTGCTGCCAGTCGAAGGGATCGGTTGTTTCTTCCTCAGCGGGCGGCGCCTGCTCTTCGGGTTTGTAGGGACGCACGGGTTCGGTTCCCTCGCCCGAAGGCGTCGCTGCTGGAGGCGCCTCCTGTTCAACCCTGATCCACTTGCCGTTGGTGAATATCCACTTGTAGCTGCGGTCGTCGGAAGGCAACTCCGCCTGCGCCAGCGAGGTTGTGGCGGCAGGCCCGGCGGTTTCGCTGAACTTGTGAATCACTGATTGCGCCGGCGCGGTTTCGGGCTGGGTGGCTGGAGCGCCAAGCGCTCGTGAGAGCCGCTCTAACTCCGCCTGGGCGTCCAACTGTGCAGGAGGCTCCTCGGCGGCTCCGGGAGTTGGAACCATTTGCGGCGGCGCTGATTCCTGCGTTCCAGGGGGCGTAGGCGGAATCGGCTGGGGCAACGGCGCCAACTGCCCGGGCTGGGCGCCCTGGGGCGGCGTGCGCGACGATCGCGGCGCCGTCTGGCGGAACACGTACAGGTATTTCACAGGCTGGGTGACATCCCCGGCCAGCGCCAGTGCTTCCAACAGCCTCATGTCTCGGCGCAATATGTTATATGTGCCCGTTCTTTGCACCGCGCCCAGAACGCTGAAAGTGTTCTGGCGTCTGGCGGCGATGGCGATTGTCACCTGCGCCTGTCGCAGGATGTTGGCCTGCTGATACGCCTGTGCGATGGCCAGACGCAGTTCTTCCTGTGTAAGTCCGTCGGCGTAAACACGTTCAGGCAGCAGGGGCAGGTCGATGTATCCGCTATCGCTTACTTCGCGTCTGAGCACCGATTCGCCGCCGGGCGCGTAGAGATCGAGAATAGTGATGTCGAGTACATCCGTGGGTCCGATTATGTAATCAACTTCAGTGAACATGAAGTCTTCGGCCGTGGGAGCGACCGCGGCGGGGATTATGTCCTGAGTTTCATCCGCAACCGAGACGCTGGATCGAATTGGCGATATCAGCGGCCTGTCGGGGGCTTTGATCGGCTGATGCGGCGACAGAAATCTGCTGCTATCGGTCTTGAATCCATCCAGAAGTTCGCACCCGGTCAAACACAGTAACAGAGGCGTCATGACGGCAAGAAGACCGCCAGAGCGAATCATTCGCATCATCGCCGTTCCTTCCTTTATTCCCGACATAGGCGCAAAACGCCTCTTGGCCTCTGAAGGCCCTGGAAAATTCCAATTAGATAGTTTATCGGCAGAGCCACTCGCCATCTTCATACTTTCAGGAACGCGGCAGCCGATCCCTTTCAACCAGCAAATGTGCGACGGAAGCGAATTGGACGATCGCTCACCAAAGCATTGACCTGCCCGAGGCAGTCAATAATCGTGCTCTTCGCTCGGCGCAAAGTCGTCCACCATGCCTGTGACTTCGACAGATACTGCCTTGTCCGGCACGACGGGCAACCTGAATAGTACCCAATCGGACCCCTGCCTAACAATATTTCTTGCAGCTCTTCCCTGGCTTTGAACGCTGACGTCACCTGACCAGCGCCCCTTAACCTGGAAAAACGCGATTCCGGAAGTCGTTGCCGGGGGCGTGAATGTGAACCGGCAATGCCCGTTTTGCGATTCGAGAATCCAGCATCCCAGTGAATGATCGTATTGCCCCAGGCCGCCCATGGACATCTCGATCGTGCCGGGGTCGACGAAGTCCGCAAGCAATTGGGCTTCGGGCGCGGTCTGCCAGCACCATCTGCCAATTGTCGAGCAGAAGCCCTCATCCCGCCACATACTCGCCGTCGAGCCGTCAGACCACACTGCCGGCGCCGAAGTGTTGATTCGCAGACCGTTTATCGAGGCGCCACCGGCGTTGTTGAATTCCACGTTCTGAATTATCTGGCCGGCGGGCAGGAAGGTGTACTCAAAGCGTATGCTTCGCACCCCCATCGAAACCCACTCGCCCGCGCGAACGGGAAAGAACCACGTGTTCGCAATCCGCAGACGAACCGGGTTGTTCTCGATCACCTCGACCATCCCAAGGCGGCGGTCTCCCATGACCTCAAGAGATTCCGTGTCGATTGCCTCGGGCAGGCTTTCTCCCTCCGCCGCGATCTGGAACACAGGGTGATTCGCGTTCAGTCGCCAGAGCCCGTCGCCGCCTTGCGCCAGCCGAAGGCTTTCGCTCCAGGCGGCTGAGGATATCTCATAGTCCAGCCCGATCTTCTCGACGCTCATGCCGTCGGGAACCGGTTCAAGCTTGCGGCGATTGTCTATCAGCATGATGTCGTCGATGTACAGTCGAACCGCCGAACGAGCCTCGCTAAGCCTTATGGTCATGCGGCGAACATGGCCTATTCTGAAGCCCGGTTCGTTCGCCAGCCTCTGAATGTCGATCAACACGTTGTTCCAGCCCGGACGCAGCAACGCCCGCGGGCCCTGCCAACTCCCGCCCTCGCTTTCAAGCGACACCTGGAAATCATCTCGAATCGATGAACTATGCACAGCCATGCCAAGAAGCGTGTACGGCTTGAAATTCCTGATGTCGGGTATCGTGAACGTCATGACGGAATCCGGCGTCAGGTTGACTTCCAGAGCGCCGATCCCCGTCGATGTCCTGTTCACCGCGTGCCGGAAATAAGAGGCATCCGGAGCGGGGGCTTCGATCTGAAACTGGGCCAACTGCTGATAGCCAGGCCCCGAGTCGTTGTTCTCGAAGTCCGCCAGACAGACGAATCTGCCAGTCAGGGTCTCGGGGTACGCCCGCGACTGTTGAACGGGCAACGGAACGGGCATTACGCCGCCGGCGTCAGGTGGGGCCGGGGCTGGTTCCTGGCAACCCGAAAGAAGGATGGACGCAAGCAGAATGAATAACGTCTTCTTCACGTGAGCAAGGAACAAACAAACCGGTTTGAACCTGGATTGTTTCCGAAGATAGCGTGATGAACTGCCGCTTACCGTCATGAGGGCACAGTATACGGCTGGGAGCTTCGATGAAGAAGCGCCTAATCAGGCGGCTGGGGCTTGAACCTTCAGGGCGCTCATTATGCGCTGGGGGATGTTCTTGAGGTGCGCAACCTCCGCCGCCGCCTGTAGCTTTATGGCTTCGTTGGGCATGCCGAAGACCACGCAACTCGCTTCATCCTGGGCAATGGTGTGCGACCCTGCCTGGCGCATCGCCAGCAGGCCGCGAGCGCCGTCGGCGCCCATTCCGGTTAGTATCACTCCCAGCGCGTTATGCCCCGCCTGAGACGCCACGGAATGGAAGAGCACATCAACACTCGGCCTCTGGTGATGAACCTGGGGACCATCTTTGATTTCCGCAATGTATCTCGCGCCGCTGCGCCGAAGGACCATGTGACGATTGCCAGGCGCGATGAGCGCCATGCCCGGGACCACCAGCTCGCCGCCCTGGGCCTCTTTGACGTCCATAGCGCACAGGTCATTGAGGCGTTTGGCGAACTGGGCGGTGAAATGCTCGGGCATGTGCTGCACTATCATTGTTCCGGGCGTGGTTGCCGGAAGTCGCTGAAGCACCTCGCGGATCGCCTCGGTTCCGCCGGTCGAAGCGCCTATCGCCAGAATCTGGTGGGTTGTCTGCATGACAGGTTGTGACGGCGACGAAGAGACTCCGGCATCGGCCTTGGGCTGTTGCGGAAGAGGAGCGCTCTGGGGGCGGAGGAACCTTGCCATGGCTGCCGCACGAATCTTGTCCACCAGCGTCTGGGCAAGGTCGCCAACGGTGTATGCGCCGCCTGGCTTGCATAGAACTTCAACAGCGCCAAGTTCCAGGGCTCGAAGAGCATTCTCGCTGCCCTGCGGCGTAAGCGAGCTTAGCACGATCACCGGCATGGGCATGTGCTTCATGATCTTGCCAAGGAATGTCAATCCGTCCATTCTCGGCATTTCCAGATCAAGCGTGATCACGTCCGGCCGGAGCTGGAGTATCTTGTCTCTGGCCACGTACGGATCGCAGGCGGTTCCAACAACCTCCACGTCACGAACCTTGGAGAGTTCCTTGGACAGTATCTGCCTGACCACCGCAGAATCGTCAACTATCAGTACTTTTACCACGGCAACGCCCGCCTTCGTTCCAGTTGTTACGTAAGCACAAGAGACAATTCCGCAACGCCGCCCTCAAGCCAAAGCCGGATGGGGTCTTGAATTTCAAAACCGGCGGCGTCGACTATCGCCGGAGCGCCAACGTCAAACACTTCTTCGCTGCCGGCAAGAATCGGCAGCATGTTGCCGCAGATCACGTTAAGCAGCTCTCGCAGTGCGTCCGCCTGCTGTTCGGCGGTTGGCGTCTCGTCGTCGAGGCCAAGCATGTTGGCGGCGATCGGGCCGGGCAGATCGTCGGAGACTTTCATCGCAAGCTTTCCGTTGAGCGGACCGGTGAAAGACAGCGCGACCGCGCGCCACGCCGAAACTTCGCCCTGGCCTTCGCCCGCTTCGCCCGCTGGGAACATGAACGCCAGATTCGCGAACGTATCCTCAGCGGCCCTGCGCAATGCTTCAGAAGGAAGAATCATCGCCGACTCCCTGTGCTGACTGTTCAAGTGTTATTCCCAGCAGATCCTGAACCACCTCTCGCACGCATTCCGGCGAGAACGGCTTGTGAATGAATCGAGCGCCCTTCTGGACCAGCCTTTCGATTCGAGTTTGACTGCCCTCGGTTGAGACAACAATGATCGGCAAATCCGCCCATTCATCGTTTTCCCTGATGCGCTCTATCATCTCTTCGCCGTTCATGACGGGCATGTTGATGTCGACGAAGAGCAGGTCGATCCATTCTTTCTTAATGATCTCAAGCCCTTCCTGCCCGTTGGCAGCCTGGTGCGCCTGGCCAACGGGAACGCCCGCAATGCGCAGGGTCTTGATGATCATGGATCTGACAACCAGTGAATCGTCTACAACCAGTATGTTCAAAGACATCTCGGACTCCAGTTGCAATTAGTTGCTACAGTTCTCTGTCCTGCCCGTTAACGCTCAGCAAAACCCGGCCATCGGACGTATGCACGAACATTGTTCTTGCCTCTCTGCCGCCGACATCGTGGGCGTCGATAAGAACGCTGTTCTTCCAGAACATCTTCCTGAGCGTTGTGAAGTTTCTCTCGCCAATGGCGAAGCGGTCCTCGCCTTCGCGAGAACTCGCGCCGCCGGCGACCTTTACAATCAGGCGGCTCTTTATGGCCCCGGCCTGATAAAGCTGCTTGAAGAACTGGGGCACGCCCGTATCCACGAACATGTAAGGGTTGTCCTGGGCCTTCTCCGGGTTCACGCTCGATGACGGCAGCATCACGTGCAGCAAGCCGCCAACGCGGGACTGGCGGTCCCACGCCGATATGCCCAGACAACTGCCCAGACCGTGTGTCACCAGGACGTCATCCGGCTCCGAAGCTATTTTCATGTCCGCTACGCCGACTATGATTTTCAACTGAAGTCTCCGGACTGAGCACTGTGCAATAAAGATTGCACAGTGCTAGAGCAGGCGAGCAGTAGAACAGGTGAGCAGGAGAAAACCGATGAACAACCTGTGGGTATTCCAATACCGGTTTGTGTTTCGCCTGCGGTCTCCTGTTCACCTGCTCGACTGATCAGAATTTTCCACATAACACTTAAAGCTTCTTATATATGGTCGGTTGAACATACTGGAAACGATGCTTCACGCCGGTCAGGCTCTCCGAATGTCCGATCATGAGTATGCCGCCCTTGGCGAGAATGTCGTAAAATCTCTCCACAAGGCGTGCCTGGGTTGGTTTGTCGAAATAGATCATCACGTTGCGGCAGAAGATCACGTCGAACGGACCCTTCATGGGCCAGTTCTCCATAAGGTTCAGCCGGGCGAACGTCACCAGGCGTCGCAAGGCCGGGCCAACACGATACTGTCGCGGCGGCCTGGGCTGAATGCACTCGAAGTATTCACCTATCAGCCGCGAAGGCGTCTGACGAAAACGCTCCTGCGCATAAACGCCCTGTCGGCACGCCGAAAGAACGCGGGTGCTCAGGTCGGTCGCCAGTATTTTGGCGTCCCACAACCCGATGTCCTTCAGCGCGTCGCATAGCGTCATTCCGATTGAATAAGGCTCTTCCCCGCTTGAGCAACCTGCGCTCCATATGCGAATCTTCTTTTCTGTCCTGGACAGCGATGGCAGAATGTGGTCTCGCAAGTAGTCAAGGTGGCCGCTTTCGCGGAAGAAGAATGTCAGATTCGTTGAAACCGCATCCAGCATCGCGGCCACCTCCGCTGGGCCGTTCTCGGATGCAATGAATTCAAGATACTGATTGAAGCTTCGCATGTTCAAAGAACGCAGCCGCTTGCTGAGACGAGCCTTGACAAGCTCTTTCTTGCCGTCGTGCAGATTGATGCCGCAAAGCCTCTTCACCAGTTCGCTGATCTGGTTGAATTGACCTTCTGTGAGTTCAACTGCTTCCAAAGCTTGAAGACTCATTTACAACCTCTTGCTGATAATTCTGCGGCTCCCCGGCGACGTCCACCCGCCGCCGGGGAGCACGCTGTTACGTGCTGCTAGAAGCTTGCCAGCTCTTTGTCATCCAGCGGCAACGACTGGGCCGCGGGCTGCTCGGATCTCATCTGCCGAGGAGCTGCCGATTGCTTTGCCTTCTTGGCGGCGGGCTGCTTGCCGCCTTCAGCCTTGGCGTGGGCAAAATCCAGCTTGTGCACTGCCTTATGCCCGGCGGCCTGTCCCTGATCTACGCCGCCCACAAGCGCCTGAAGCTGACGAACCATGTTGTTGAGCTCTTCCGCCTGGGCGTTGAGCTCTTCGCTGGCCGAAGCGGATTCTTCAGCATTGGCCGCCGACTGCTGGGTGACGGAATCCATCTGGCCCACAGCCGTGTTGATCTGCTCGATGCCCTGAGCCTGCTCGTTGCTGGCTGCGGCAATCTCGCCGACGAGGTCGTTGACCTTGCGGGAACCTTCGGCGATTTCCTGAAGCGCCTCGCCGACTTCCTTGCTGATCGCCACGCCGTTGTCGGAGTTCTTGACCGAGCCTTCAATCAGGGCGGCGGTGTTCTTGGCTGCCTCCGCTGAACGCTGGGCAAGATTGCGAACTTCTTCGGCCACCACTGCAAAGCCCTTGCCAGCCTCGCCCGCTCTTGCGGCCTCGACGGCTGCGTTCAGGGCCAGCAGGTTGGTCTGGAAGGCGATCTCGTCGATCGTCTTGATGATCTTGGCGGTGTCGTCGGACGATTTCTTGATGTCGTCAATCGCCCTGGACATACGGGACATTGCTTCAGCGCCCTTATCCGCCGCAGCGCGGGCGGCGCCGGAAAGGTTCTTGGCTTCGCTGGCGTTGGCGGCGTTCTGCTTGGTCATCGAGGCCATTTCCTCAACGCTTGAGGTGGTTTCTTCGATGGCTGCTGCCTGCTCGCTTGCGCCCTGGGCCAATGACTGGCTGGCCGAAGACACCTGCGAAGCGGCGGAGGCTGTCTGCTCGGCGCCCGCCGAGAGGTTGCCGGCAATCCTGCGAAGCGCGTTGTTGATGCCGCGGGCAATGAGAATGCCCAAGCCAACCGCAAGGAACACGCCAAGGATCATCGCCACCAGCGACAGCACCTTAAGGAAGGCTGCGAAGCCGTTTGCAGCGGTGACTTCTTCGTTCGCGACATCCTTGTTAATACGAATGAGGTTGTCGAGAATCTTGGTGGCCGCCAACGACGCTTCACGGGCAACAAGGGATGCGTCAAAGGCCTTCTGATCCAGGTCAAGCACCTTCTGGTCCTGAAGGTCCAGGCCTTGGGCGACCAGAGCGTCCTTGTCATTGGAAAACTTGCGGACAACGCCGTGCGTCTGCTTCCACTTGTCCCACGCGGGGACGAAGTCTCTCCATGCCACGGCCTCTTCGGGCGTTTGCGGAAGCGGTTCGTATATCTTCCACGCTTCGTCGGCCCGTTTCCACGCGCCGTCGATGAAGTCGTACTGAGCCTTGCGAATGGCGGGGGCCATCATGCCAGGGTGCAGAAGCCCGCGCTCGCCAACCCACACGGTCATCTGCACTTCCTTGAGATCAAGAAGCGATGTGACGCTGGGCAGACGAACGACGCCGATCTCTTCAACGGTCTCGGCGCTCTTCACCGCGCCAACGTAACCCAGTATTCCGAGAATCAGGGTGATGGATGCAACCACCAGGAATCCAGCGATCAACTTGCGGCCGATTGTCCAACGGTTTCTCATAATACAAGCCTTTCATCCGCACCGCACCCGACTGAATTTTGACTTGCCGGCATCTTTAGCCGGCCCATCTGAGCACCAGATGCGCACGTTTGCATCTGATCTTTGTTTTGCGTCACAACTCATCTGACAACAGCTATGACTATCGCGCTGTTGGCGATACTCTTTGCGCCCGGCGACCGCTCATGGCCGCCGGGCGCGAATCATGATCTAAAAGCTGGCCAGTTCCTTGTCGTCCAAAGGAAGGGCTTCATGGGCGGCGAGTTGCTGGGGCCTCATTTGCGCCTTGGGGGCTTTG
>JAAYCO010000024.1 GCA_012729725.1 Planctomycetota bacterium | reverse complement strand
TCATCCACCTGCACAACTCGGAGATATCCATTCCGCACATCCTGGCCGAGGCGGAGCTTGGCGTGGACATCATCAGCATCGGCCCGGCCGCCGACATTGCGGAGGTGAGGAAGGCCCTGGACGGAAAATGCTGCTTCTCGGGCAACCTCGACCCGATCGGCACGCTGCTTCGCGGCTCGGTTGCGGATGTGGAGAAGCAGGCCCGGCGGATAGTCAAAACCTGCCGCGGAACCGGTTACGTATTCAACAGCGGTGAGATGATCCCCCGCGACGTGCCCGTCGAAAACATGAAGGCGATGGTAAAGGCTGCGAGGGAAGCGTCTTAGACGCCCCAGAAATCAGGATTAAATAGGCTGGCGTGTCTGCCCTTCCCGCCGTAGAACAATTAAACCTAAACCCTACGGCAGGAAGGCGGAAACAGCATTATGAATAGACTTAGCTACTCACATTTCAGAGTTGACCGGACTCCAACGCAGATATCGCTGCTTCAGGCGATTCGCAATTACGAGTCGTCTTCGCGCACGAGGCTGTCGGACATGACCGGCATACAGCACGCGGCGATTTCACGCGCGGTCTCCGGACTGCTGGAAGACAAGCTGGTCTATGAAAAGCCCATGGCCGACAGCGTCGGGCCAAGACGAAAGAGCGGCCTGTACCTCAATCCCGATCACGGATACGTCATCGGCATGGAGTACATGCCATGCGGGTTCGAGGCCATGGCGGTGAATTTTGGATACATGGCCGCCAAGACCTTCCGCAAGAGCATGGATCTGGCGAACATGCCCCAGGCTCGCCGAGTCGAGGAGATCATCTCCTACCTGCGCCACTGCCTCAAGGAATGTTCCGAACTGAAGGGCAAGTGCCTGGGCGTGTCGCTGCTTGATCCGGGCATGGTGGATACGGCAAACGGACGCACCGTTTTCTGTTCGGTTATGGACGACTGGCGCGATGTCCCCATCGCCGAGCTGGTGGGCAAGGCCCTGAATCTGCCCGTCCTGCTGCCCCACTGCATGTCGGCGAAGGTGGCTGCGGTTGATCGCTTCGAGATAAAGGGCAACCGGCAGAACGTGCTGTTCATCGAGTACGGCGACGGCATCGCCTGCGGCCTCAAGCTGGCGGGCGCGTTCCCCACCGGACACGCCAACTGCGCCGGCGAGATGGGGCACATTCACATTACCGATCGCGAAGTCCTGTGCCGTTGCGGCGCGGTGGGCTGCCTCGAGGCAGTCTGCGCCCTGCCCGCCCTCGCGGCTGAGGCTCATGAGGCAATCAAGAAGAAATGCGAAACCTCGCTTGCCAAGCTCCCGATGGTCTGCGGCATCAACGTTCTTGAGGCGGCGGCCCAGGGCGACCGCCTGGCCTGCCGGATAGTCGAAGAGGCCCTGGAGCACCTGGCGAAAGCCGTTTGCGGGCTTGTGAACATTCTCGACCCGGAGCTGATCGTGTTTGACAACCGCATGAAGGCGGCTGGGCCGATGCTGCTTGCGGACTTTGTTCGCAACGTGTCCAAGCGGTTCGCGGTGCTGCAAAAACAGACAATTGAGATTCGCTTCAGCGACATAGAAACGCACCTTGGCTCCCTTGGGGCCGGCGTTTCGCTGCTGGACAGGTACCTGGCCTCATCCAGCACGGATTGATATCTACACACAACTGAAAGGGCATTACCAATGTCGTCTGCAAAAGCCCGTTGGGGCGTGATAGGGTCCGGCGGCATCGCCATGCGGCGGACCATTCCCGAAGGCATAATGCAGGCGGCGAATGCCCAGCTCGTCGCCATTTATGACGTCAACCAGCAGGCCAACCGCGACCTTGCGGCGAAGCTTGGCGTAAAGGCGTGCGCCTTCGAGGATGAGCTGCTTGGCGAGGAAATCGACGCGGTCTACATCGCCACCCCCGCCTATCTGCATCACGACCAGGTCATACGAGCCGCCGACGCAGGCAAGCACATCCTGTGCGAGAAGCCGCTGGGTCTGACGGTTGCACAGGCGCAGGCGATGCTGAATGCGTGCAGGCAGGCGTCGGTTGAGCTTGGGGCGGCGTTCATGATGCGTTTCCAGTCGCAGCACCAGGCTGCACTGAAGATGATTCAGGAAGGCCGGCTCGGACAGATGGTGTTCGCACGGGCTCAGCTTAGCTGCTGGTATCCTCCGATACAGGGCGCATGGCGGCAGGATCCCAAGCTCGGCGGCGGCGGAAGCCTTATCGACATGGGCGGGCACTGCATCGACCTGCTGGAGATGTTCCTCGGAAAGGCGGTTTCGGTGCAATGCTCAAGCGCGAGCGCACCCTGTATCACATGGCGTGCTGCTATGAAAAGCTCAACAAGCCCGACATGGTCAAGAAATGCTTCGATGAGCTTCTGTCCTACGAGAACGCCTTCGGATGGGAGCGAGGCTGGCAGTTCAGGGCGTGGCAAGGCAGGTACTTCCAGGCGCTGGCGCTGAAGAAGATGGGCCAGACGGTTATCGCGCGGGCCATGTTCGACGCCATGGAAGTCATCGGAAAGCAGAACAAGGCATTGCCAATAGCTGCCAGAAAGATGCTCTTGCAGTTCGCCGACCGCGGCAGGCACGCCTCGGAAGAGAACATCGACCCGATGCTCGTGAAAGTGGAGATAGCCGCCACTGCCGAACTGTAAACCGGATGGCCAACATTGCCCCGAACGTGTGCGGCAGTGTACTATCTAGGCCATGGATGAATCGGCCAAAATAGCGGTAATGATCCCGTGTCACAACGAGTCGGCTGCAATCGCCAAGGTGATTGACGACTTTCGCGCCCAGTTGCCCTCGGCGTCCGTCTACGTGTTCGACAACTGTTGCACCGACGACACGGCGAAGATCGCCAAGGCGCATGGCGCGATAGTCATCAAGGAGCCGCGTCAGGGCAAAGGGTACGTCGTCGAGAGCATGTTTGCCCGCGTCCACGCCGACTACTACGTCATGGTCGACGGCGACGACACCTACCCCGCATCGAAGGTGGGCGAGCTGCTTGCCCCGGTCGTCAGCGGCGACGCCGACATGGTCGTCGGCGCTCGCCTGGCGGATTATGGCAACCAGTCGTTCCGCCCTCTGCACGTAGCCGGCAACAACCTCGTTCGCGGCCTGATAAACTGGATCTTTGGCTCGAAGCTCACCGACATCCTGTCGGGCTATCGGGCGTTCAACCGCAAGGTGGCCAAGACCGTTCCCGTTATCTCGGCTGGGTTTGAAGTCGAAACCGAACTGACCGTGCAGATGCTCTACTACCGCCTGCGCCTTCTGGAAGTGCAGGTTCCGTACGGCGTTCGTCCCGTCGGCAGCGTCAGTAAGCTGCGAACATTCCGCGACGGTTCTCGCGTGTTGTGGAAGCTCTTCAATCTGTTCCGGGCGTTCAAGCCGCTGACTTTCTTCGGGGGCATCGGCCTGTCCCTGCTGATACTGGGCTTTATTGCCGGACTGCCGCCGGTGTTTGGCTTCATCGACAGCGGGTACACCGAGGTCCGCCGCTTCCCCCTGGCGATTCTGGCAGTCGGCCTGGTTCTTCTGGGCGCCGCCTGCGGGTTCCTCGGCGTGCAACTGCATGCAATGAACTGGAGGCTCAAAGAGCTTCACAGCGTTATAACCCGAGACGACGACTGACCGTTGATGCAGCTATGCATTAAAAGCGGTTCATATTCCTTTGACTGTGTTCTCTCGCCGAAGATAATATTCAGTGAAAGGAGCCCTTATGGACGCATCTGGGAAGACAACCATTCGGCTGGGGCTTTTGCACGTGGTGGCCCTTCTGTCGGCTTTTTGCGCGGGGCAGGGCCAGAGCCCGGAACAGGTCCAGGTCGAGGTGCTGGATGACGTTACAAGCTTCACCGTCGTCGGCCCGTCGGGCCTGCTTAAGCTGATTCCGCAGGATCACAAGGTTGCAGTTGCACCCGGCGAATACAAGCTCGCCCAGTGGGAGATGACCAAGCTCAACGCCCAGAAGATCGCCTGGACCGTCGTTGCACGGGTGACAAGCCTGCCGCCGGTGCTCAAGGCCGTCAGCGGCCAGAGCAATGAGTGGAATCTGGGCACTTCACGCAAGTTCAATGCCAAGGTCGATCTGATGCGGTCGAGAGACTACATCCTGGCGGGCAATCCGCGTCTTGAAGGCCCCAACCGCGAGAAGGTGCAGCTGTCATGGTCTGGCAAGGGCCAGCCCCCGCTGCCCAAGCTGCTGATCGAAAACGCCGACAAGACGTACAAACAGCAACTCACCTTCTCCTATGGCTGAGGCGGAACATGTGCGCTCTCATGGAGAGAGCCAAACAACGTTAAAGGCCCGTTCACGGCGACGCTTCAGTATGACATACCATTTGACGTGCAGGCCCAGCCGCAACCTCTGCCGCCAAAGCCATAACAAGCTCTCGCCGTCAATGCGGACATTCGGGTGACACATGACGGCGAGTGAAAAACAGGATCTGCTTCGTAAGCTGCCCGCGATAGACTCGCTGCTTGCCGGCGAACTGGTTGCGCCCATGCTGGCGGACCATCCTCGCTCGGTCGTGGTTCGCTGCCTGCGAGAGGCGGTTGATGTCGTCAGAGGCCGCGTGCTTGGTGGGACGGCCACAACCTGCCTGGTTGACGAGATCATCAGCATCGCCGGTTGCAAACTCGCGTCGCTCTCCCGACCAAGCATCCGCCGGGCCATTAACGCCACCGGCGTAATCCTGCACACGGGACTGGGCAGGGCAGTCTGGCCGAGGGAGGTTATGCGCGGCGTCGGCGCGGACCTCGAAGGTTACGTCACGCTGGCAATCGATTTCGAAACCGGCGCGCGGAGCGAGCGATACCTTCGCGTCGAGCACATCCTGACCGAACTGACCGGCGCTGAAGCCGCAGCCGTGGTTAACAACAACGCCGCCGCCACGCTTCTGGCGCTGTCCGCCATGGCCGGGGGCAAAGAGGCCATCGTCTCGCGCGGGCAGTTGATCGAAATCGGCGGTTCATTCAGGCTGCCCGACGTGATGAGCCAGAGCGGCGCAAAGCTTGTCGAGGTGGGCACGACCAACCGCACGCACCTCAAGGACTATCGCAGCGCCATTACCGACCAGACCGCGATAATCATGCGCGTTCATCCAAGCAATTACCGCATTATGGGCTTCACATCCCAGCCGGGGCTTGATGAACTGGTCGCCCTGGCCCACGAACACAACATGCCGCTGCTTGACGACCTGGGCGCGGGCGCACTGGTGAATCTTGAAGACCTGCCCACCCCCCTGCCGCACGAACCGACGGTGCAGGAATCAATCGCCGCCGGCGCCGACGTCGTGCTGTTCAGCGCCGACAAGCTCATTGGCGCCTCGCAGGGCGGCGTCATCGTGGGCAGAAAGCGATACATCGAGGCCATTCGGAATCATCCGCTCTATCGGGCGCTCCGCCCGGACAAGATGTGCCTGATGGTGCTGGAGCGAACCCTGCATCTGTTCCGCGATCCCAAGCGCCTGCTGCGCGAGCATCCGCTTTATTCGATGCTGACGGCGACGCCGGAGGCGCTCGAGCAGCGAGCCAACGAACTGTCCGCCGCGATATCGGCGAAATTGCCCCACGTGCAGCCGCGGGTGCGAAAAGCGGTCGGATACACCGGCAGCGGGTCGTTGCCGATGGAGCAGTTGCCGACCTTCGTCGTGGCGATTGCCCCGACAACAATATCCGCCGGCGAGCTTGCTCGGCGGCTCCGACTGGATGACGCCTGCGTATTCACCCGCATTGAAGGCGGCTGCGTGCTGATGGACGTTCGCACGCTCTTCGATGGCGACTCGCCGGTTATTGCCCAGGCCCTGGCGCGAGTGCTTGCATGACCGAGCGGCGGAACATCATGCTTGGCACAGCCGGTCACGTGGATCACGGCAAGACCGCGCTGGTTAAACTGCTGACAGGCTGCGACACCGATCGCCTTGCCGAGGAGAAGCGCCGCGGGCTGACAATCGAGATAGGCTTCGCCCCCTGCAGGCTCGCCGACCAGCGCATCTGCGGCATTGTGGACGTGCCGGGCCACTACGATTTCATCCGCAACATGGCTGCCGGGGCGCACGGCATCGACGTGGCCATACTTGTCATCGCCGCCGACGACGGCGTGATGCCGCAAACGCGTGAACATCTGGACATTCTTACGCTTCTTGGCGTTCGACGCGGCCTTGTGGCACTGACAAAGGCCGACCTTGTCGACGCCGAAGGCCTTGCCCTTGCCGTTGATGACGTGCGGGCATTCATCACAGGAACGTTTCTCGAAGGGGCCGAAATCTGCCCCGTCTCCAACACGACAGGCAGCGGGTACGAAGCGTTCTTCGACGCGCTGAACCGGCAGGTTGACCTGTGCGGCCCACACGACAGCAGCGGCCTGTTTCGCCTCTGGATAGACAAGACCTTCAGCGTTCGCGGCTTTGGAACGGTTGTCTCAGGCGTGCCCGCCGGCGGAAGCGTGAAGGTCGGCGACAAGCTCACCCTGCTGCCCGACGGCATCGCGTGCCGCGTCCGCGGGCTGCAGGTGTACGGACAAGATTCGCAACAGGCCGGCGCCGGCGAGTGCGTCGCACTCAACCTCGCCGACATCGATGCGGCCAGGCTGGTTCGCGGGGCCGTGCTGACTGCTTCGGATGCGTTTGAGCCAGTGACTATGTTCGAGGCGGACCTGCAACTGCTTGGCCATGTTCCCGCCGCCATCGGCGATTATCCCGAGGTTCATCTTCATGTCGGTTCCGCCCAGATGTCCGCGAGGGTGGCGATTCTTGACGGCGACGTGCTTACGCCGGGCAGGCATTCGCTGGTGCAAGTCCGGCTGGCCGAGCCGCTGGGCGTCGCTGCCGGCGACAGGTTCATCATACGTTCGACGGTGTCGCAGCTTGCCGACGGTCGAATCAGCACTATCGGCGGCGGGCGCGTGCTTGCGACCAGCAACGTCCGGCTGAGGCGAAACCGGCCGTGGAATATCGCGGCTCTGAATCGCCGCCTTGCGACCATTGATTCGCCGCTGGAATGGGCGGCGACTCATCTGCTTGAAATTGGGGCGGCCGTTACAGTTTCACAGCTTGGGGCTTCCTGCGGCCGGCCCGCGGATGTCACCGCTGCCCTGGTCAGCACGCTTGTGGAGCAGGGACGCGCAAAAGTCGCCGGCACCAAGGTTGTTCATCAGGATGTCGTTTCCGACGCATGCAAGAGCATCGTGTGCGCGTTGGAGGCGTTTCATGCCGCCAATCCGCATCGCGCCGGCGCGGGCAGGGGGCAACTCCTTGACGCCGCCTGCGAGCCCAACGCCGCCGGGCAGGCGGGATGCCGCGCTGCAGCCGAGCTTGCGATAGACCAGCTTCTGTCGGAGGGCCGAATTCTGCACCGCGGCGAGGTGTTCTCTCTGCCGGGCAAACAGGCCAGCCTCGACGCCGCCCAGCAGCAGGCGTGCAGCGATCTGGAGAACCTGCTTAAAACCGCGGGCCTCGCCCCGCCGACCGTATCGGAACTGGCGCAAGAGGGCCGCATGACACCGGCAACGCTTGCGTCGATGCTGGACTTGCTTGCCGATCGCGGCGTGATCGTCAAGCTGGATCAGAAGATCGTCATGCACGCGGATGCCCTGCAACGTGCAAAGGAAGTGGCATTGGACCTGTTCCGCAAAAGCGGCAGTTTTGAAACAGTGGACTTCCGCGACGCCCTCGGCGTAAGCAGGAAATTCGCCGTGCCGCTGCTGGATTACTTCGACACGATTCGTTTTACAACCCGCACGGGCAGCAGGCGCAGGCCCGGACAGGAAGCCAGGAAACTGCTGAATATGTGACCGCAATGGAGCATACATATGACGATAGCAAACCCCAAGCGTAAGGAAATCATGCAGCGGTCCATCAAGCTGGGCCACTGCATTTGCGATCCCCGTCGCGGCTGCCCTTGCGATGTCTTCACCGGCCAGGGCATATGCCCGTGCGCCGGCGAGCGACCCGAGCCCGTCGATATCTCGCAGGTGAAGCTTACGAGCCTGGTTCACAACGCCGGATGCGCCTCGAAGATTGCCCCCGCCGATCTTGAGCGGTTCCTGTCGAGCCTGCCCGAGGTGCACGACCCGGCGATTATCTCTGGCCTGCCCGCAGGCGACGACGCAGCCGTTTACAAGATCGCCGATGGAGTGACAATCGTCCAGACGGTCGATGTCTTCACGCCGTGCGCGGATGACCCGCACCTGTTTGGCAGGATATGCGCCGCCAACTGCCTGTCGGACATCTACGCGATGGGCGCGACCCCTCGCACCGCCTTGAGCATTCTGGCGTTTCCATCGGATACGCAGGACGGCAGGCTGATGCACCTCATGCTGGCTGGGGCGATGGAGACTCTGGCCGAAGCGAACTGCTCGCTGCTGGGCGGCCACAGCATCAAGGACGAGGAAATCAAGCTTGGCTTCGCCATCACCGGCATAGCCGAAGAAGGAAAGGCGATAGCGCTCGATGCGATGAACCCCGGCGACCTGCTGGTGCTAACCAAGCCGCTGGGCGTGGGCGTGCTGTCGTTCGCAAGCCAGATAGGCAAGGCGAGCGCCGCCGGCCTGGCGCAGGCTCAGCAGTCCATGGCCACGCTGAACAAGAACGCCTCGGCGGCGATGATGGAGGCACAAGCATCCGCCTGCACCGACATCACCGGCTTTGGATTGTTCGGCCATCTCGTTCGCATGGTCCGCGAGTCTGGGGCGGGCGTGACTATCTTCGCCGATTCCCTGCCTGCCTTCGACGGTGCGCTGGACGCGCTGCGGGCCGGCATTATCCCCGGCGCCATCGAACGAAACCGCGAGTTCGTCGGCACGGACCTGCTTGCCGGCCCGGATGTGGACGAGGCATACGTTAATCTCGGCCTCGATGCCCAGACATCGGGCGGCCTGCTGATAGCAATCGAGCCCCAGCGATACGAGAAACTCATGCACGCGCTGGCTGGGCGCAATGTGCAGGCGTGGACGATAGGCGAGGTGTCGTCATCGCACCCCGGCAAGATCAGGCTGGCGATGAACCGCCAGGCGCCGCCGCCTGTGGCGGTCAACGCCCCTGCTGTTTCGCATGAGGACTGCTGCGCCGATGTCTTTGCGTCGGCGGCAGCGCCAAGCGATGCGTCGCGGGCCTTCGGCGCGCTGATGCGAGCAACGGCTGCGGGTGGAATGATCGACCAGAAGACCAAGGAGCTTATCAACTTCGCACTGGTTGTTATGAGCCGCTGCGAACCGTGCATAGAGGCGCATCTCAAAAAGGCGCGCGACATGGGAATCTCGCCGCAGGAACTTGACGAGGCAGCATGGTGCGCCACCGCAATGGGCGGCGCGCCGGTCAAACTGTTCTACGACAAGTGGAAGGGAAAATAGGCCATCCCATCGGCAGCGCGTTTATTGCAACTGGGCTATCTGCTCAAGCATCTGGTGGAGATAGTATCGGGGATATCCAGGGATACAGGTTTAGAAGACGAAGAAGACGACATGAAGACGCCAACACATATAAGGTGTCGCCATATTCCATACAGATTCCATGTAAGGTGTCCCCAGATTCAGAACATCGCGGTTCTGGACAGCCATGTGAGCGGGCAATAACATGGTGGCATCACGTTGAGCCCTGAAAGGGCACAATATGACAGCCCAGGGCGCTAGCCCTGGGATCGTAGACCGTCGAATGCGTTGAGCCCTGAAAGGGCACAATATGACAGCCCAGGGCGCTAGCCCTGGGATCCCAGACCGCCGAATCCGTTGAGCCCTGAAAGGGCACAATATGACAGCCCAGGGCGCTAGCCCTGGGATCCCAGACCGCCGAATCCGTTGAGC
>JAAYCO010000163.1 GCA_012729725.1 Planctomycetota bacterium | reverse complement strand
GGCGGAGTTCCAGGGCGGGCTCGATCATCGTCTGACGCCACAGTTCAAGCCACTGCGCCCGCCACGGGTGAGGCCGGCCTGGGGCAAGGATGGCGTCAAGCACTTCCTGACGCGTAACCGACTGCCTCTTGACCATGCCGGCGAACCGCTTCAAGTGCAGATCGCAGAAACACCCGCCAAACTTCATTTCGGGTTCGTGATTGTGCAGGCGCCAGTCGTCCTCGACCCATATCGCCACGGGTTTCACTTCCGCGGCAACGTGGGCGAACAATTCGCAGAGGTATTTCCGCCAGTTCTCGCACAGCGGGCAGGCGCTGATGCGCGCCACTGCGCCGGTTTCGCCAACCATCAGCGTGAAGTCCTGGCCCGGCTTGAGACGGCGGCCTCGCGCAACATGGAAGGTTGTGGTCCACGGGTTCACGCTCAAGTCCACGCCCACTTGCGCCAGGCGCGACTTGATCTTCTTCATAAGCTCGACCCACGGCTTCATCTCTTCGATAGTCGGATGGCCGTTGGTCAGCTCTTCGGCGAAGAAAAGAATCATCACCTCGTCGACGCGGGCGGCCTGGCAGAACTTGGCCAGTTCCTCCACACGATCTTCAGGATGGTGAGTGGGACAAATCAGGTACCGCAGAATGTGCCTGTACGACATCAATCATCCTTTGTTGTTGATTGCTCCAGCAGCAACACAAGTTTCGTCATTGTGGCATTCATCCGGCCGGCATGCAAGAGATGAACTCGATACTCGCGCCGCATCTGCATCTTGAAACGGCCGACAAGTCTCGATAGTGTTGCGGGAGATGGTCGGATTCGACAGTCTGTTCAAAAGGAGATGACGTGGCCGAGGTTGTCGATAACCTGGTGTGGCATGACGCTGCTGAGCTTCCCATACGCGGCAAAGGTTGGCGGCTGACGAAGAGCCCCTATGATCGTCTGCCCCCCAGGGCGCTAGGCTTTGTGCCCGACGGCGTCTGGACGCTAAGCAGGCACTGCGCGGGGCTGCACATTGTGTTCAAGACCAAATCTCCGGCGATCCACGTGCGGTGGCAACTGCTTAGGCCGGAACTCAGCATGCACCACATGCCGGCGACGGGCGTAAGCGGGCTGGACCTGTACGGGAGGAACGGCAAGGGCAAGTGGCGGTTCATCGACAACTCATGCCCCAATGCCCAGGCCGGCGAACATGAATTCCGAATGTGCGGCCAGAAATGGGGGCAATACCTGCTGTACCTGCCGCTCTACAACGGCCTGACAAAACTTGAAATCGGCCTGCCGGAGCAACACAAACTCGTTCCCCTGGCCGAAGACCAGTCGGTCAAGCCGATTGTTGTATATGGCACATCCATCACGCAGGGCGCGTGCGCATCCCGGCCGGGAACGGCGGCGTTCTCTATCGCCGCAAGGCAGCTTGATGTTCCGATCATCAATCTCGGGTTCTCCGGCAGCGGCAAGATGGAGATCGAACTCGCCGAGATGCTGGCCGAGCTTGATGCTCGATTCTACGTGCTGGACAACCTGCGAAACATGGCCGGCCTGGTGGAGGAGCGATTTGAACCCTTCGTTCGCCGCCTGCACAAGCTTCGACCCGATAAACGAATCGTCGTGACGGAAGACACCGACTTCCGCAACATGCTGCCCACCCAAATCACCGCAGCCGCCTTGCCCATCGTCAACAAGCTCATCGGCGAAGGAATGGGCGACATCCTGACGTTCGAACCGTGCAAGGGCATGCTTGGAACCGATTGGGAAACGGTCATCGACCGCACCCACTTCAACGACATCGGCATGCTGAGGCAGGCGAAGGTTCTGGTGAAGATGCTCAAGAAGTACATCGCGATGACGTGAGCAAGCCCGGCCGGGTGCATCGCGCCGCAGACAGGGCGGCGCGATGCTGTTCGTCGCGTCCGATCCTTTAATCCGCAAAGGATGAATCAGGCATGGGCGAGCCTTCGCGAAGATCCGCGATCGTGCCCGTGCGTTCAGCCTCATAGAGCTTCCAGATTACCTCAAGGCCCTTGAGGCTATCGGCAGCGTTGGTGATGGGTTCCTGACCGGTCTCTATGCAGTCCAGGAAGTGAGCCATCTCACGCTCCATCGGCTTGCACTGAAGGTCCTGCATCAACACTTCGCAGTTGCTGCCCTTGTGCACGTAGAGCTTGCCGCCAACAATGTCGGCCTCGATCATGGCCTCGCTGCAATGGAAGTGGTAGGAGTAATTAAGCCTCGTGCCTCGCGCGCCCCACGTGCCGAAGTGGTAACCCATGACGCCGTTGGGGAACATCAGCGTGACGTTGCTTGTTCCTTCCATCTCCATCCACTCGACGCATCTGTTGCTTCCCATGTGAACGCCGGAAATGGGCCGGCCCAGGTACCACATCAGCAGGTCGATGTAGTGGCAGCCGTGACTGAAAAGCTGCCCGCCGCCCAGCTTGCGGGCGTCATGAGCCCAGATGCCAAACCTGTTGGGATCGTCCTTCTTGAAAAACGTCAACTGCTCGGTCCAAATCGAAGCCTGGAAGACCTCGCCGTAGGTCTTGTTGTCCAGCAACTCCTTTATCTTCAGCACGAACGGATGGTAGCGCATGCAGTAAGCAACCATCAGGGTTCTGTTGTTGCGTTTGGCGGCGTCCATCATGTCCAGGCATTCCTGCCGAG
>JAAYCO010000162.1 GCA_012729725.1 Planctomycetota bacterium | reverse complement strand
CCGATCTTGTTGAAGATTTCGAACTTCTTCGCATGGCCCGTCGCGACGCATTCGAGATAGTCCGCAACGACCCGACCCTCAGCGACGCTCACAACCAGCAGCTCCGTCGCGAAGTGATTCGCGCCTATGCCGGCCGACTTGATCTTCTCGGCGGCGGATAGCGATAACCTTCTTTTCATCCGCATATCATCCAGTCACCGAAATCAGCACGACGCAAGAAGCCCCGCATGGAAATGCGGGGCTTTAGCGTCGCGATGGTTTTCGGTTCATGTCTCTAACGTTGGGATGCTTCGCCGACGATTGACTGAATGATGAACGTGACACCGTCAACACGCCGCGGAGCATGATCTCTGCGCAGCGGCGAACGCCGAACGCCGGATTTCGACGACGCCTGCCGGATCAATCTCTCCACTGCCGACAGAGGTATGAACTTATCCTCGCCGCCGCCTTCGGTGAAGGGATCGGTCTTGCCGGCGATAAAGCCCAGAAGCCGGCCGTCGCTCACCACGGGGCTCAGCGCCTCGCCGGCGGAAAGCCTGGAGCTGGATCGGAACGAACCTCCATCCTCTTCTATGATCGTCGCAAGCGGACGCACACCGGCGCCAAGTTCGGCATAACAGGCAACTCCCCACGCGCTGGCCGGCCCGACTGGCTGAGGCGATTTGACATCCGCGACGGCGGGCGTGAATTCCAGGTCCGGCGCATGGATGATGCTCAGCGCGGCGTGGGACGCCGAAGCCGAGACCTTTCGTACGGTGGCGGGATACCACGCCGAGTCCACCTTCACGAACACGAACTGGGCGTCCTCGACGGCCTGGGAATCAACCAGCAGCGAGTGATCGCTGACGGCAACGCCCAGTGCCTGACGTATAATGATTCGATCATATTCCGGCACGGGCAGCATGCCGTCTTTGCAAGGCCATCCCTTGCGCCCCATTTGCCAGACGGTCTGGCCGGACCTTGTGCGAAGGCGGGCGGTGTCGTACCCGGCCAGCATCGCCGTCGCCTCGACAAACTGTGGCCTCTTGATGTCCCTGCCCGGGGCCTTCTTCATGCTTTCCCCAAGCAGCTCGACCAGCTCGGGCGAATCCGGCGAAAGCTTCAGGGCGGCCATGGCCTCTTCCATCGCCTCAAAAGGCTTGTCATCGGCCAGCAACGCCATTGCCCTGCCCTGGCGAAAACCCGGAACAAGCGGCGCCTCCGCGATGCACGCGGCGAAACGCTCCTGCGCCTGAGGGCCCCTGCCGGCAAGATGCAATGCAACGCCCGTCAGGAAACTCCGCATCAGGGCGTCGGGCCAGATGCTCGCAGCCTTGGCCAGGCTTCTATTGGCGGCCAGGGCGTTCTTCGCGGCGTCGGCGTCTTTGTCGGTTTTCTGATTCAGCAGAGCCTGGGCTTCGTTGATAAGCTCGACGTAGCTCGTGCGCGTTCTGGTGAAGACCTCCGGCTGAGCCCACTCGTTGCCCACCAGGCGTTTGTGATCGTGAGCAAATGAACGCCATATGTCGATCTGCTTTCGCACTTCATAAGATTCAGCCCCGTGCGGCAAGCCGGCGAGCTGCTGCATTTTGAGAAAGACCATGCATTCTGGCAGCGTTATCCTGCTCTGCGGCGCCTTCACGGCGGCAGGCGCTGCCGGGCCGGAGGCCGAGGGCTTCGAGGCCGGCTGGCCTTCCTCTATCGCCAGCACGTCGGCGGCATCCAGAACAACGCGTCCCATCGCGGTTTCAACCACAACCTTGTCGCCCTGGCGGCGGGCCTTGCCGTCAAACCGCCTGCCGTCGCGCATGTGCACCACATCCGCCATCAGCGCCGAATGCAGCAACGCACAGGACAGGACGCATATGAGAATTCTGTTGAGCGTCATGGGATCATTCTAACAGCCGGACCCCTCGATATTCCAGAGATCAAAGCTTCAGTAACGGCAAAGGATCGCCGATATATATATCGCAGGCTATCCGCTTGCGGTTTCCGTGCGCGGAGGGTTGCGTGTTGCCGTTTTCCGGGTCAATGCGGCTGATGAACTTCATTGGGGTTTCGCCATCAGAACCGTGGACTCACGAGCAGTCTGGAACCCTCGCCCGAGGGCGAGGTTATGCACAAAGGATGCAGCGTGTCTTGGGATTCACACAACCACACGAGCAGCGACTCGGCGGGCAACAGGCGGGATTCTTCATCTTCGGCGTCATGCTCCATAAATAAGCCCGACAAGGGAAGGTTCTTCACCCCCGCAGTCATAGCCACACTGGCGACGTTGTTGGTTGTGGGCAGCCTCTTCACATGGTGGACGATCAACCAGGCCGACGGGGCTATGCGGCGCGAACTGAGCCTTCAGACCCAACTTGTGGCGCGGGCCGTCAACGTCGAAGACCTTCGATCGCTGAGCGGCGCCGAAGCCGATCTTGGCTCGCCCGCGTACATGCGGATCAAGAAGCAGTTCGCCGCAATGATGAAGACCGACAACAAGTACCGCTTCATATACCTGCTGGGCAGGAACGAAGACGGTGGCCTGTTCTTCTTCGTGGACAACGAGCCTGTCGGTTCGGAAGATGAGTCCCCCGCGGGCATGCCATATGAGGATGCGCCCGAGGGCTTTCGTCGGTCGATCGAGACGAAGACCTCTGCGACGGCAGGACCGTTCTCGGACAGATGGGGTTCGTTCGTCAGCGGCTGCGTGCCGTTGGTGGACCCTCACACCGATAAAGTGCTGGCCCTTCAGGTTGTCGACTTCGACGCCAGCAGCTGGCAGTGGGACATTGCCGCACGGTGCGCCATTCCCGTTGGCCTGATGCTGATGCTGATCATTGGAGTGGTCGGAGCGCTGGCGGCGACGCGCAGAGTTGATCCGTCGCCCAAGCCGGTGATGCGGCGCCTGCTGCCATACCTCGGCGGCATGGTGTTCGTGCTGACGGCAGGGACCGGAATCATATTCTGGCAGCAGCACAAGCGCGCCCTTTTGGATGAAATCCAGAGCCGGACGTTCGACGCTTCGCAGGAACTTGAAGCTGCGATCGATAACCAGGCATATGGAATGAGCCTTGCCGCGGCCTCCATCGCTGCCGACGCGTCATTGCGCGACGGCCTGAAGAATTCGCGCATAGACGACGCCGCCCGCTGGCGGCGGGTGTTCGACGCGATGTCGCCCCAAAGCACCATCACCCGCCTGACCTTCATGGACGCCGGCAGACGAAGCGTGCTCAACGTCCACGACGGGGCCTTCTCTTGCGAGGTCATCAACACCCACCTGGCGATCAAGGCTCAACAGATGCAGGCAACCGCGTGGGGCATTCAGCTTGAACCATCGGGCGAGGTCACGCTGACGCTGGTCGAGCCCGTGAAGCAGGATGGGGCCGTGGTCGGTTTCATCGAACTGGGCAAACCCATAGATGATGTGCTTACGCAGCTACATATGCGATCTAATAACGAGATCGCCATAGCGATAGACAAGAAGCTGCTTGACCGGCGGCTCTACGGCGACGCCGGCAAGGGCTTCGACTGGCAACTCCTGCCGACGCGAGCGGTCATCTGGGCTTCCCAAGGCATTCCCGCCAAGGACCTTGCGGATCTTGCGGCCCAGGGCCAGGAAGACGGCGACCTGCACGACGGCGAAGCGTCGCATGAAGACAAGCACTGCATCCTGGCGTCGATGCCGCTGAGGGACGCATCCGGACGCGACATCGGCAGGATGATCGTTATCCGCGACATGACCGCCCGCCGGGGCGAGTTCATGCGGCTGATGTGGTCGGGCGGCGCGCTGGGCGTCACCCTGCTGACCCTGCTGCTGTCGCTCATCTACGTGCTTCTGCGGCGAACCGACGCCGCCATCAGAACCCAGCAACGCGAGCTGCGAGAAAACGAAGCCCGGCTCGACCAGCTTGCCCAGCGAAGCAGGACCATCGCATGGGAAGTTGACGAAAGGGGCCTGTTTACGTACATCAGCCACGTATGCAAGGATGTACTTGGCTATGAGCCTCAGGAATTTATCGGCCGCCACTTTTATGATCTGCACGATTCGAATGAACCGGCGTTCACAAACGCCGCCGGCGATCTGCTGAATCTCAACAAGCCCTTCGACAGGGTGGTGCACTCCATGACCGCCAGCGACGGCAAGACCGTGTGGGTCGCCACCGACGGCATGCCCATATACGACGAAGAGGGCATGCTCAAGGGTTTCCGCGGCGGCGACACCGACATTACCGAGCACAGGCTGGCGCAGGAAACAATCATCCAGACCAACCGCCAGCTCGAGCAGGCAATAGCCCGCGCGAACGAAATGGCCTTGCAGGCCCAGATGGCCGACGCAACCAAGAGCGAGTTCCTTGCCAACATGAGCCACGAGATCCGAACGCCAATGACGGCGATCCTGGGTTTCGTGGATCTCGTTCGCGATGCGCTTGAGTCCTGCGACCCATCCGTGTGCGAGCTGAACCGAAGGGAGGGTCCCGCCCGTCTCGAGCACATCAACACGATCGGCCGAAACGGCCAACACCTGCTGAGGCTGATCAACGACATACTGGACCTCTCGAAGATCGAGTCCGGAAAAATGTGCGTCGAGCAGGTGAAGTTCCAGCCCGTGCGCATAGTCGAGGAAGTGCTCTCGATGATGAGGGTGCGAGCCGCCCAGAAGAACCTCGCCCTCGAGGCCAGCTACGACCTGCCTCTGCCCAAGACCGTCATTGCCGATCCGACGCGCATGAGGCAGATACTGGTGAACCTTGTCGGAAACGCGATCAAGTTCACCAGCACGGGCAGCGTGAGCATCTCGGTTCGCCATCGCGCCGCCCAGGACGGCAAGGGAATGATTCACCTGGACGTCCACGACACGGGCATCGGCATGACCAGGCAGCAACTGGCCGGGCTTTTCTCGCCGTTCTCACAGGCGGACGCGTCCACCACCCGTCACTTCGGCGGAACGGGCCTCGGGCTTGCGATAAGCAAGAAGCTGGCTCACGCCATGGGTGGAGATATAACGATCGAAAGCACGCCCGGCGAGGGAAGCACGTTTCATCTGGTGATGGCAGCGGAAGTCTGCCCGGAAGATGGCATGATCACCGAGGTCACCTCGGCAGAGCCGGACCGCCCGGCGGACCAGAACCGCGACAAGCACATAAAGCTCACCGGCAGGATACTTCTTGCCGAGGACGGCAAGGACAACCAGCGGCTCATCAGCACGATCCTGCGCCTTGCCGGAGCGGAGGTGGACGTGGTGGAGAACGGTCTTCAGGCCGTCCAGGCCGTGCGCGACGCGCTGGAGCACAATCATCCTTACGACATCATATTAATGGATATGCAAATGCCTGAGATGGACGGCTACCAGGCGTCGTCAAGCATTCGGGACATTGGCGTCAACACGCCCATCGTCGCGCTGACCGCACACAGCATGCCCATCGACAGGCAGAAGTGCCTCAGCGCCGGGTGCTCGGAATACATCTCAAAGCCCATCGATCGCCGGCATCTGCTGACGCTGCTCCAGACCATGCTGGCGGATCACGCCGGCGTCAGGCGGTAGCGCCCGCGATAGTCCGCACGAGAACGTCGATGCAGTCGGTCATGATGCCCTGCTGGCCCCAACTGATGAGCAGGCGGTTGCGCTCGTCGGTGTTGGAATAGAAGACGCTCGACCGCAGGCCGAGCCGTCGAGCTTCCTCGCAGAGCCCGGGCGTCAGATCGCCAAACAGCGGCTGGACGTAAGTAAGCCCGAAATCCTTCATTTTTCGCAGCATGGCGGCATCAGTGCGATGCTGGCGTTCGAGCACGCATATCTCAATTTCAGGATCTATCGCCCGCACACGCTGGGCTTGTTCGAAGGTGGTCATCGTCAGGTATGCGTGCCGGAAGAGATCGAACTCCCTGTACAGGCCGCATATTTGCTCGAGGGCGTTCTGATTGACGGCGTACACCTGGATGTTCATGCAGGCCCTCTTGCCGATCAGCTCAAGCGTCTGGCGGAATGTCGGCAGGGTAAGGCCGGGCGTCGCTGGCTCGTCGCGGCGGCATTGTTGGTCGTGCGGGCCGACCCAGTACGAGAAGTTCAGCTCCTTGAGCCGCGCGTACGTCAGGTCGCAGACCTTGCCCGTGCCGTTGGAGGTTCGGTCAACAGTCTCATCGTGCAGGATCACAGGCACGTTGTCGGCGGAGGATCGGATATCGAATTCAACTATGTCGGCACCTGCCTTGATGGCGTTGTCGAACGCAGGAAGGGTGTTTTCCGGGTGCTTCCCGCAGAAACCTCTGTGGGCCGTGGCCACTGTTGTGCCGGACTCGAACAACTCCTCCAGGGTCATCAGAAGTAGCCTTTCTGATGCAGGTCGCTGACGAAATCAGCAAGGAATCGGGCCTGTTTCTGCCGCACGTCCGGGACAAAGTGAACGTGGTCACAGAAGGCAGCCTCGCCGAAAGCTTCCGTGAATCCGTGCAGATCGGCGATGGGAACGTTGAGCTGCCGCATGACCTTGTCGGCGGCGTCGTTGTACGCGTCAACGTCCTCCTTATATCGCTTGAAATCCTTGGATCGAGAGTTGTGTATATGCTCCACCACCGGCGTCGTCCTGATCCAGGCAAGCTTGACGGATTCGCCGGCGACCAGCCTGGCGATTTCCTTAAGGTTCGCGGCGTACTTGTCCAGCGGCACCTGGCAAGCGTCCGGCCGATACCTTTTGATATCGTGCAGCCCGCAGTTAAGCAGGAACACGTCGGGCTTCCATTTGCCGCCGAGCACCTTTTCCCTGACATACGCCAGGACCATCGCGGAATCTCCGCCGTTGGCGCCCTCGGGAATATCCAGGTTTTTCAACGCCTCCCCTACCCCGGTCTTGCGGGCGTAGGTGAATCTGCCTTCGAGCAGTTCCTCCAGGAATGGTCCATAGTGTATGGAAATGCTGTCGCCGACGACAAAGACAACCGGCTTCTGGTTACACATTATATATACGGTCCTGACAAAGCTAGGCTTCACGCCGCCGCCGACCGGCAACAACACCCTCGCGATGCTACACGAACTTGTTCTCGGGTGCAAGAATCTCCCGCAGTTTTCCAAGCGCTTTTTGCTCGATCTGCCTCACCCGCTCCTTGGACAGGCCCAGGTTCTTGCCAAGCTGTTGCAGCGTCTTGACGCTGCCGTCCCTGTCGAGCCCGTAGTGATCGATGAGGATCGTCCGTTCAACGCCCGACAGCGTCGCAAGCACCGCATCGATGCTTTCTCGCAATTCGGGCACGTTCAGCTTGTCGGGGTCGTACACCCGCAGGCCTGATGCGATTTCGACGACATCGTCAACGCCCGTCGCGAAGCGGTCCAGCTGCCACTGCTCGTGGGGCACGGTGTGGGCGTAGTTGCGCATGATGGCCCACGACGCGTACGTCGAAAACCGGTGCCCGCGCGAAAAATCAAATCTCTCGACAGCCTTCATCAGCGAGACGTTGCCGTCGCTGATGAGCTCGAAAAGCGTCATCGGCCCGCTGACGTGGCGCTTGGCGATCGAGACCACCAGCCGAAGATTCGCGCGAACAATCCTGTTCTTGATGATGTTGGCCCGCAGCAGCAGGCTCTCCACTTCCTTGATGTCGCGGGCGTTGGGACGATGAGGGTCGATGCTGCCGCGAAGCCCCGAAGCGCGATGCTTGAGATAGTTGTACCTCCGGAAAAGATCCTGCTCCTGGGCTGCCGAAAGAAGCGGCGTTTCGTACAGTTCGCGCAGATACGGCGGAAGATCACGCGGGGGCCTTGGCGTTTCGGCAACGGGCGCGTCTACGGCCTCGGCGGGGCCAAGAATCACTTCCTGCGCGTCCTCAAGGTCAAATTGAGGATTATAAATGTATTCGATTGGCCGGCTCAGCAGGTGCTCGGCGCGAACCTCGTTCATCATCCTGTAGATGCTTCCCCTGGTTCTGCCGTAGCGCTGGGCAAGGGCCACCGCCCCCTCGCCCTGAAGATACTGCTGGTACACCTCAAGCCTGATGCTCTCGCCCCTGCCCTTGCCGTCGGCGGGGAAAATCGCTGCCGACGGATTCTGCTCGTCATGCCGGCGGATCGTCGCGCGAATCGTCTCGACGCTTCTGCCTGTGCGCGCCGCGATCCGACGTGACGTGGCAAGAAGCCCGCACCTGCCGCCCGCCGAAATGCGCCGGGCCTTGCGGATTATCTCGGCCTTGTCCCCCGCCCCAAGCCTGCTGAACCGCGACGACCGGCTGATGCGCCCGCCGTTCCCAGCCGCGAACCGCTGCACCGAACTCTCAAGAAACGACAGCCGCCTCCGCCCATCCGGAAACACCAGCCTGCGGGCGACCAACCCCGCCTGCATCCACCTTTGCACCGTCTTGGTCGATACGCCAAACCGCCCCGCCAGCGAATCCAGATCGTTGATCTGCTCGTCGTAATCGCTCGTGCGAATCGCGAAGCTGGCGCAGAGATCCAGTATGAGCAGCCTCATGTCCGAGCGAAGCTCTAGGCCCTTCATCGCTGGAATATCATCGCGCGGCGGCGGGCGGTAACCGGTCAACCGAAAGACGACGAAATCGTACGGGTACTCAACATCGTCCTGGAGAATCCCCTCAAGCGCCTCAGCCGAGTCCACGTAGCCTTTGCGCAACCTCACAAGGCCCGCGCACAGTTGAGTGCTCAGCTCTGCGATCGGCTTGTTGTGATATGTCGTCACGCCGATCTCCAGCCCGTCGCCTCCAACAGCGGGTGTTTCAACCCCGCACGCGAAGGGCGGCTATTGTGCTTCGAGTCCCTTTTGCATCGCCGCTACGTCGGCCAGATACGGCGACGCTTCTTTTCCGGCAAGCGCCCGGGCCATAGCGTCGCGGGCCTCCTGCAAATGCGATGCATCCTTCGTCTGGCGGTACAGCGCCATCGCGGCAACGCCGATCTGGGCCTGGTAGGCCCAGCTGTCTTCTCTTCTCGAAACCGCACTTGCCGCGCGCTTGTATGCGTCCAGTGCGGCCTGATATGCGTCCTGTGCGTCTTTGCGCTGCGACTGGGCGTCGGGCATGTACGTCTGCGCCAGAACGCCGATTGAGGCGGGCACATCGCCTGCCCTGTCGAGCTCCGTGTAGACCTGGCCGATATCGGCGGTGATCGCGGCGAGCTTGTCCGCCAGCGCCAGCCTGCGGGCATAGACATCGCCCAGCGTCATGGCCACATTTCCGCGAAGGCTGGCGCGTTGGCACATGTCGCTCGATGCGGCGCCCGAGGCGGCCGCGGTCGCGTTATTCAGTGCGTCCTTGAGGATTTCCAACGCCTGCTGCTGCGTCTTGGCGCCTGCTTCAATTTTCTGGGCAGCCTGGTCGGCAAGCTCCTGTATCTTCTGCAGCGACTCGGCCCCGGCGGCGTTCGCCGCCTGCATGCGCTGCTGTATCTCCTTTGCTTCCTGGCCCGCCTTCTGCTGCGAGTCACCCGCCACCTGCGACAGCGACTCCATCAGGCCTATGCTCCAGGTCATCTGATCCGCCTGAGCCTGCAACTTCTCGATCTCATCGCTCAGGAGGCTGACCTCCAGGGACGCTTCGCTTGCGGCAAGCTGCTTCTCCATCGCCTGGTCGGCAAGCGTCAGGATGTTCTCGCCTTGCGCGACCCTGCTTTGCAGGCTCAGGTCGCTGCCTTCCCGCGAAAGCGTTTCCACCCGCGCCAGCACCTCGCCGCGTTTGGCGGTGAGCTGTTCGATCTTCTTGTTCACTTCAGTCATGCTCGCGCGTGTCTTGGCAAGCTCTTCGGTTGGCTTCGGCCGATGCCCTGCCGCGATGCCGTCGAGCAGCAGTTTCGCATATCTTGCCTTCGCGCCGGCGCTTCGCGCGTCGATGCCAAGCAGTTGCTGCCTTGAGAGCAGATCCTGTGCCGCCGAAATGTCATCGAGCGCTTTGCCCGCGAGCAGCCACCCGTGCAGCCGACCCGCAGACGCCAACTGGGCCTTAGCCATCGCCTTCACCTGAGCATCGGCCTGGGGACAGTCGGCAAGCGCCTTGCGAACCACAGCGCATGCCTCCGTCAGCTTCACCAACGCCTGGGGATTGACCGCGCCGCTGACAACTTCGACAACCTCGCTGCCTTCCACCTTCACAGGCGGCTTGTCGGCAAGGTTCACTGCATCGTCGATCAGCTGCTGGGCCTGCGTCATCTGGCTGCGAAGCCGAATGTTGTCCGCCCTCGAGCCTTTGTCGGAGCATCCGCTTAGAACTGCCGCCGATAGGAATCCGATCAGCAGGGCTGCGACTATCTGGGTCCTGGCGCGATACTGCATTGGTTCTCCAGTCTTGGTCCTAAATACCTTTACATTTTGTATCAGTTTCGCCGCCGGTTTTCAACATCAGACCGACGCGAGGGAAATCTCCTCTTTGCCCGCCATCCGGCGGACCGTCGGAATCATCTTCCTGTACAGCCCTGCCGATCGCGCCGGCGCGAACAAGGCAATAGCGTCACCCATCCGCTGTATGCTTATCGCCTCGCCCGACAGATCCTCGCACATCGCCTCAAGCCGCCGCGCATCCTGGGGCGACCCCTGCAGAAGCCACCGTCCGATCTGCGAGCAACCAACCTGGGCCGCCGGGGGAGCGCAGTCCAGATCCGCGCTGTTCCACATCAACAGCGGTTCGAGGCCGCTTGGCGTTTCAACCACCACAACCGAATACGACCGCGTGATGCGACGGGTTCCATGTCCCGCCTCGTACCGGAAATCAAAAGCGCGAACCGGAAGCGAATCCACCCTTCCGTACGCAACGTTGCTTACCCTTCCGCTGTGGCCCGCCGAGAACAAAACAAGGTCGGGATACCGCCGCATCAGGTCAAACGGGTCTTCGGTGGAAAACAGCATGTTCATGCCGTGAGCCATGGCGCCCATCGAAACCACGCGCCTGTGCTGCACGACCGCCATGACAAGAATGGACAGCGCCGCCGCCAGTAGTATGAACGCCAGCAGGGCCTTGAAAACGATATCCATTCATCACCGCCTCTTCAGGGCAGTGCGCCCTCGCCGGTTGCAGGGGCCGATACCGGCGGCAGAAGGCCCTCGGAACGCCACTGAATCTTCATGCCGAACGGAGGCTTGTATTGAAGACGATAGTCTGGGTGTATCGTCCTGAGATCCTTTATCCAACTCAGAAGCATGTGGTATGACGGGCTTGTTCTGGAGAAGGCTGGGTTGATCTTCACCGGGTGGCGGAATTTGCCCTGGCCTTCGGGAAGAGCGTAGCTCACCAGCAGCGACATCTCCGGGTTGGCGCGGTCGATCATCCGCCGTCCCTGCGAAACGAAGCCGTCAAGAATCACGAAATTCGTGTAGTCGATCCTCTCGCTGGACACGCCCGAAACGAACAGGCGCAGGCCCCCGCGGACTTCCGATCCGCCGTGGCAGGCGGATGCGCCGCAGGTGCTCGCCACGAGCGGCCAGATCCTCTGGCGAAAGTCGATCATGAACTTTGGATCGCTTGTCACAACGATGTCGTCCTTGATGGACGTGTTGTCGCTGTCGAGCTTGTCGAGCATGTAGTGAACCTGGCGAATCGGAGGAAGGCCCCTGAACTGCTCGGCGGCGCGAGGCTTCTTGAATTCGTCCGTGCCGTCCATCATTTCGACGAAGCGATTGATGACGTTGTTCTGCAGCCGCACCGTCACCTTGTCGCCGGGGCGCAGTTCCTCAAGGCGCACCCGCTCGATGTCCTGCTGGTCTATGAGCCATTCCTGCCTGAAATCGGCGTCGGCGGCCGTGCCCTGCGTGCCGTCCTGGCCCTGGGGCCTTTGGGCTTCCACCTGGGCCAGCAGCGCCTTGGCCTTTATGTGGTCGGGGTCGATTCGCAGCGCTTCGCGCAGATGGCGACGGGCATGCTCTCGCAGATTGTTTTTGTAGGCCCACTCCGCGAGTTCGTATTGCGCGTCGGCGCTGGCGGTGTCGAGCTTTTCAAGCTTCTGGGCATATTCCTCTTCGGGGGTCAGCGCGGCGTCCTCGATGGATGCCACTTCGTCGTCCAGATGCGTGGTGACGGCGATTCGCCCTTCGACCTGGTAGCCGCCGGGAATCTTCGTGACAATTCCGGTCACGCGCCTGCCGTCCTTGAGGACTAGAGTTTTTTTCTCCTGGGCCTCCAGGGCGGTCGTAAAAATCAAGCTGGCGAGCACGAGGCAGAAAACTTTCAGGTTCATATCAGACCTTTCCTCATCGCGGCCGTGGAGCGCACGGGCGACTAACCCGCCGCCGTCAGCAGAGCAAAGGCGGCAGTGGGATTCGAACCCACGAATAACCGATTTGCAATCGGTTCCCTTGGTCCGCTTGGGTATGCCGCCGAACGAACTACACTACCTTACTATTACTCCCCGCCCCGGTCAAGCAGACGGGCAAGACCATTCTTCAGATAGTGTAGGAGACCTCGCCGCTGAATTTGTTGTTCGAAT
>JAAYCO010000161.1 GCA_012729725.1 Planctomycetota bacterium | reverse complement strand
GTCATCGCGGTCACCAAGTCGGTTGATGTTGACGCCATCAAGCTGCTTGTGGATATGGGTGTGACTGACATCGGTGAAAGCCGCGTCCCGCAACTCGTAGAGCGTCGCCGGCAGATCGAGCAGTGGCTGGGCGGCGAAAAGTCGCGGGTCGGCCTGCGGTGGCATCTCATCGGGCATCTCCAGCGAAACAAGGTGAAGCTTGCACTTGAGGCAGCGGATGTCATCCACTCGATTGATTCGCTTCGCCTTGCCGAGGAGATCAATCAATGCTGCGGCAAGGCCGGCAGGACCGTTGATGTGCTGATGCAGGTGAACTGCTCGAACGAACCGCAGAAGTTCGGCGTTGCCGTCGGTGCGGCTGTGCATCTTGCGGAGCTTGTATCCACTTTCGCCGCGCTTCGGCTGGTTGGCCTGATGACGATGGCGCCGCTGGTGAAAGATGCGCAAGACGCCAGGCCGTCGTTTGTGCGCCTGAAGGAATTGTTCGACGAGATGCGAAGCGAGAAGATCTCCGCCGGTCGTCTGGCTCATCTTTCCATGGGCATGAGCGGAGACTACACCGTTGCCGTTGAAGAAGGTGCAACCATGGTGCGGATCGGCTCATCGCTCTTTGAAGAAGCCGTCTAAAGCTTTCGCGTGTCGTACGCCCAGTGAAGCAGGGCCTGGCGTTGTCTTCGCCGGCAAGATATGTCGCCGGGCGTGCAATTTTGCCTGATCTGGGCCACATGCCGCCTCATCGCCCGCCAGCGTTTTATCTGCCGCTCGTCGTCGGGGCATCGTCGCCCCATGTAGTACCGGCAGTACCATTGGAACCACCCGCGCGGGTCTTCGTGATAAATCCATCCCTTCTGACGCCATACCGCCAGCGGCTGTGATGCATTCACGCCGAAGCAATTGAGCGATGCATCACGCGTTGTTGAAAGCTTAGCCTTAGCGAACCATTGCTGGGGAAACTCGTTCCGGCAGTCGGTCATGTACCTGCCGCCGAAGACGCCAAGCTCCAGCATTCGTCGCGGCGTCAATTGCGGGCGGAACTGCAAGTCGAAGTTCCGGCCGGGCGGCTCGACAAGCAAATACTCGTAGCCTTTCTGCATCTTGTCATTCACTATGACGCGTTTTGGCTTCATAGAGAATGATAGCGGGCAGCCTCACACTTCGCCGCGGCGGTTGAAGACGTGAAGAGTCGTCTGCTCGTCCTCCGTTGGTTTTATAAGCTCGGTGGCGGCGCAAAGCATGCCCACGCTGAAGCCAAGCACGAAGCCACCCAGATGGGCGGCAAGAGCCACGGGCCCGCTTGTGCCCGTGTTCAGCACCTGCAACAAATCCCAGCCGACCCATAGGGTGATCATCACCCAACTCGATATGCTGAAATCCCGCCGGATAATGTAAGCCCAGAACATCATCACAACGTCGTTGCGGGGGAAGAACACAACATACGCCCCCATGACGCCATATATAGCCCCGCTGGCGCCGACTACCGGAATGTTGTCCGTCGCCAGATAATGGCTCATTCCGCCGGCGAGGGCGCATGTCAGATACAGCGCCGCGTACTGCCAATGGCCGAATTTGTAATTCACCGCGTTGCCGAAGACCCACAAAAACCACATGTTGCCAAGCAGGTGCATGACGCCGCCGTGAAGAAAAGAGGATGTGATCGCCGCCACAGGCCGCCATGCGTCCGGGTCGAGGCGGGGGGTGAATGAGCGAATTAACTCGAAATCCGTGTAGTCAAAATCCGCATCCAGGCTGATGGAGTCATCGCCTTTCCCCACCATCTTGTCGTAAAAACGCGGGTTCGCAAAGCCCACAAGCGAAATTGCCACCGTTACCGCCAGGATGACGTAGTTCGCAATCGGCCGCCGCCACATCCATACATCCACGCGTAATGGAACCAGCATGTTCTCTCCTTGAACAGGATGCTGCCACAATTTCATCCGCAACGTACGGCGCGACATCAGCCATATCAGAAATGCATGTACTCCCACGATTGTAAGCAATTCCAGCAAGCCCGTCCACCGATCAGTGATCGTAGTTAATGAAGGCGGGGTGAAAGCTTTTATCCGGGCTCGCGGTCATGTATCATGCAGCCTCAACTGGAGCGATCAACGGTGAGCGAATTTCATTATCAGGCGATTCTTCCGAAGCCCTCGGCGGGCAAAGGCGCGTTGTTTCGCAAGCTTGGCCCCGACGGCATTGCCATGCGCCGTTGCGGTGACAGGCGGCTGCTGGAGGTTTCGGCTTCCGCTCTTGAACAACTGGCCTATGAAGCCTTCCGCGACATGGCGTTCTTCTTTCCTTCCCACGTGCTGGAGCAATGGGCGGCCATCGCCCGTGACGCCGACGCCGGCCAGAACGAGCGTTTTGTCGCGGGCACGCTGCTGGCGAATGCGATAATCTCCGCCCAGGAGGTTCTGCCTGCCTGCCAGGACACCGGGGTCGCCGAGATCATCGGCTTTCGAGGCAGGGACGTCCTGACCACGTGCGACGAAGCTGCCGCATTGTCTCGCGGCGCGTTCAATGCATATAACCGGCATAATCTGCGGCAGTCATTGGTGGCCGCCACTGATATGTTCAACGAAGCGAACACCGGCGACAACATGCCGGCGCAGGTGGAGATCTTCACCGACGACAGCGCCGCCTGCAACTTCGTGTTCATTGCCAAGGGCGGCGGGTCGAGCAACAAGACCTCGCTGTCGCAAGAGAGCAAGGCAGTGCTCGAAGGCCCTGCGCTTGAATCGCTGCTTCGGGAAAGGCTTTCGCGCATAGGCGTGGCTGCGTGCCCGCCGTACCACGTTGGCATTGCCATCGGCGGAACGTCGCCCGAACAGGCCCTGAAAACCGCCAAGCTTGCATCGCTGGGGTTGTACGACTCGCTGCCGAGGACGGGCGACGGCAGGGGTGGCGCGTTCCGCTGCCCCCAGTGGGAAGAAAAGGTGCTGGAGATCATGCAATCGCTGGGGCTCGGCGCCCAGTTCGGCGGCAGGCACATGGCGACTGACGCCCGCGTGATCAGGCTGCCGCGACACTCGGCATCGTGTTCGGTTGCCATATCAGTAAGCTGCTCTGCCCACCGCGTGATATGCGGAAGGATCGACGCCGACGGCGTCTGGCTTGAGGAACTTGACCGTCAGCCGGAAAGGTTCGCCGACCTCGCCGCCGACGCAGGCGCCGCCGGGGCAGCCGAGATACGCCTGGACGTTCCGATGGGCGAGATAATCACTCAGCTTTCCTCGTGCCGTGCGGGAGACCGCATCCGCCTCAGCGGCCCGCTGGTGGTCGCGCGGGACATCGCGCACCAGCGAATAAAGGCCGAGTTTGATCGCACCTGCAAGCTGCCCGATTACTTCAGAAACCATCCTGTTTATTACGCCGGCCCCGCCAAAACGCCGCCAACCATGGCCAGCGGAAGCCTTGGCCCGACGACGGCGCAAAGGATGGACCCGTACATGGAAACGTTCATGGCCAACGGGGCCTGCCTCGTCACGCTTGGCAAGGGAAATCGCCATCCATCCGTCAGCGAAAGCTGCCGTCGTCACAAAGGTTACTTCCTGGGCACCATAGGCGGGGCCGCAGCCATTCTTGCGAAGAACCATGTGCTGTCTTCCGAAATCATCGATTACCCCGAACTCGGCATGGAAGCGGTGCGGCTTATCACCGTCCGTGATCTTCCGGCGTTCGTGATCATTGACGCCGAAGGCAACAGCATATACTGATTCCTCACCTTTCATCCATCGATTGAAAACCAAACGCCCGAAGCCCCGCATGGCAATGCGGGGACCTGATTGCCTTCGCGCAGCGAATCCTCGCCGTTTGCTGTTTGATTCGCGTCGGGATTATCGCACAAGAAACAAATACAACGGCGAGGTGTCGCTCCGCTCCTAAAGTCAGGTCCCCGCATTGCCGGGCCTGTTGCCCATCTCGTTTTTCAACAATGATTTGTAGTGTGCGGCGCGAAGGCGAAGCTTGCCCTCAGAGCGGCAGAAGGGCGCGGGATGTAAGGAGCAGTGCGCGATTTGG
>JAAYCO010000160.1 GCA_012729725.1 Planctomycetota bacterium | reverse complement strand
TTACACGTGCTGCGCCTGAAGGTTGGCGACGCCGTTGAGGTCTTTGACGGCGCGGGCCTGGCCGCGGGCGCCGTGGTTGCTGCCGCGCGCCGCGGCGAGGTGCAGATCGAGGTTCAAACCGTGCGGGGCATCCAGCGCGAAGGGCCGGTGGTTCACCTTGCCTTCGCCGTGCCCAAGGGCAAGCGGCTTGACTGGCTGCTGGAGAAGGCGACCGAGCTTGGCGCAGCTTCTTTGACTCCCCTTCGACTTGCAAGATCGATCGCCGGCGCCGATGAGCTTTCCGAGCATCAGCTTGTGCGCTGGCGTGCTCATTGCATTTCGGCCGCCAAACAGAGCGGCCTTTGCATGCTTCCGAGCATACGCCCCGCCGCTTCCCTGGACGAGTATCTTGCCTTCTGCAAGGGCAAGGTGTCGTTGGTTGGTCATGCCGGCAACGGCGCGATGACGATTTGGCGCGCCTTGTCAGACAGCGATCCCAGCGGTGAAACCTGCATCCTCGTGGGCCCCGAGGGCGGGCTGACCGAGGCGGAGCTTAAGGCGTGCATCGACGTCGGCTCGCTGGCGGTCAAGCTTGGGGCATCTGTTCTGCGAACCGAGACAGCCGCCCTTGCCCTGCTTTCAGCGGTGATGTCCATCGAGCGCGGTTGATCGGCCGCCATCGGCATCAACGCCGGCTATCCGATCTTGCGGATAAGATCGGCCCACTGGGGATATCTCGCCGCAAGCTCCGCCGCGTCCCCGGCCTCGAAGTCGCTGTAGTCGAACGCCGGCGCGACGGTGCAGCTCATCAGCGCGAATCGTCCGCCGTCGTTCAGGATGGCGCCCTGCCATGATCCGCGCGGCACGACGCATTTGAGCGCCTGGCCCGCGCGAATATCTCCCCCAAGAACGACCACGTTGCCGCTGCCGTCGGAATGCAACTGCAACATCGTGACCGCGTCGCCCATGTGAAAATGGAATATTTCGTCGGATGCGACGCGGTGCAGCCGCGACACCGAGCCGGGCCGCAGCATGTAGAAGATGTCCGTGCAGAATTGCTTGTCACGCCCATATCGCGGCGGAAGCGCCGATTGAGGAATCACCTCGTCGCTACGGTATGTCTCGCGGAAGAACCCGCCTTCAATTGGCAGCGGCTTGAGGTCGAGAAGCTTTATCACTTCCGCGGCGTCAAGATTGCCGCATGACGATTGTGGTGAAATCCTGTCCATTACCAGCCTTTCTTACCGGCCGGGCCGCGTGCTTGACAAGCTTGATCTTGCATGCGCCGACTCTCGTATTCATAATTGCGAACATGCTACAGATAACACTTATATTCCTGGCGGGCGGCCTTGGCTGCCTGCTCAGATACGGCATTGCCGGCTGGGCGCAGCGGTTTGGCAACGGCGTCTTTCCGACGGGGACGCTGGCGGTCAACATCATCGGGTGCGTCGCCATCGGGTTTCTTGCCGCGTTGTTTTCCGGCCCGACAATCATTCGCGAGGAATACCGCGTTGCAATTCTTGTCGGTCTGCTGGGCGGTTTCACCACCTTCTCCACTTTCGGGCACGAGACGCTTTCGCTTACCAACGACGGCCGATTTGCGATGGCGGGGCTCAATCTTCTGCTGAGCAACAGCCTGGGCCTGGGCGCTGCATGGTTGGGGGCTCGGATCGGGTCCACACTGAGTTCGTGACACGCCGCCGCCAAGTCACTTTCCCCGCACACGAAACGCCTGTCGGCGCAACCATCGCTTCAACGCCGAGTCGGTCAGCAGGATCTCGATCAGCGGCGGGCATGCCAGGAAAATTCCCCACGCCCCCGCCGCCATGATTTTCTTCAGCCCTCGCGGCAGAGCGAAGAACGAAACGAACCTCCGCAGCAGAAGGTGCATTCGCAACCTGCGATACACGCTGCGCATTTGGCGATAGCTCATGTGAGTCGGCAGCACCGAGGGCCGGTTCGTGTACGAATTCGCCTGCTCGTAATCGTCGCGAAGCAAACCTTCCCGGCGGGCGTATTCTGCAAGCGCCGTGTGCGGATACGGGTAGAAATAGAACACCGCGCCTGCGCTGGGCCTCAACCGGCGGTTGAGGCGGTAGGTTTTCTCGGCCATTTGGGCCGTCTCGCCGGGCAGGCCGACAATGTTGTAGGCGTACGTGCTCAGCCCGCGCGAGTTGAGCAGGTCGAACGCGCGGATAAGCTGCTCGTCGCTGACGCCCTTGTTGAGCACCTTGTTTCGCAGGCTCTCGTCGCCGCTTTCGACTCCGATGTCCAGGGAAACGCACCCGCTTTTCTTCAGCAGGTCCGCCAGGCCGGCGTCAACCAGGTCGGCGCGGCAGTTGCATTCCATCGGCAGGCCGATTTGTTCGCGGAAGAGAGATAGAAATTCCTCTCGCCATCGCCGGCTTACCAGCAGCAGATCATCCTCAAAGCGGATGGAATCGGGCTTGTATCGTTCGGCGAGGTTCTTCACCATGGCCACCGCCGACGACGGCGAGCGCCGCCTTGCATAGCCCGGCGCGCCAAAATTCCGTCGCAGCGCCTCGTTGCAGCAGAACGCGCAGGAGTACGGGCAGCCCCTGCTGACCGTCACCGACAACCTGCCGCCAAGGTCGCGCAGTATCCGCCGCATGTCGAAGCCGTCGTACGTCGGCTCCGGCAGCGAGTCGAGATCGAGAATCGGCGACCCGGGGTTGCACCTGGTTTGGCCGTCCTGGATGTAGGCGATACCACCCACGCCGCGCCATTCGCCAGCCCGGTATGCCGACAGCCAAGCCGGAAGCGCCACGTCAGCCTCGCAGGTGAAAGCGCACGTTACGCCTTCCACTTGGGCAGCGGCTGGGCCTTCGAGCATTGCATGAACTCCGCCGACAACGACGGGTTTGCCCGTCGCCGCGCCGACAACGGGGGCGAGGCGGCGAACGAACTTGAACTGGTTCGTCATGGCCGAGAAGGCGTAAACGTCCGCGGCTGGGAGTGAATTGGCGAATTCATCGCAGGGTACGTCCTTCGTCAGATGTGTCAGCGCGTAATCGTGCCCCGCCGCCCGCACGGCTGCGAACAGTGAAGCCAGCCCGTGGTGCGCGCCCGGGTAGAACCCGCTATCAACATCGCAGTAGATGAAATGAATCTTCATCGCCGTTTCACTTATCGGCATGATACCGGCAGCAGGCGCTGAGGCGAATTCCAAAATGGCAAGAGGTTAGAACCCAATCCTGATTTGCATCCGGCGGAGGAACTGAATGAGGGAGCTGGGACTCGAACCCAGGACCTACGCATTAAAAGTGCGTTGCTCTACCAACTGAGCTACTCCCCCACACTCATCGTTCCTGTATTTCTTTGGTCTTAGAGTCGAGGATCTTGGTGACGAGTTCTTCGTACTTCTTGGTGAGATTCTGTATCTCGTCCTTGGCTCTCTTCGCCTCATCCTCGGTGACGGTCGATTCTTTTTCAAGCAGTTCTATCTGCTTGTTGCCGTCTCGGCGGGCGTTGCGAATCGTCACCCTGGCCGCCTCGCTCATCTTCTTTACCTGCGAGATAAGCTGCTGACGCCGCTCGCCGGAGAGCGGTGGAACCGACAGGCGAATCATCTTGCCGTCGCTGGTGGGCATGATGCCAATGTTGCTGGCCTGGATGGCTCGCTCTATGTCCTTCACGCTGGCGGGGTCGAACGGCTTGATGAGTATCAAGTTGGCATCCGGCGTCGAAAGCGTTGCAAGCTGGCGAAGGTCTGTCGGCGTTCCGTAGTACTCCACCTTGACGTGCTCGACCAGGCCCGTTGAAGCTCTGCCCGTGCGGATGCCGCGGTATTCGCGACGAAGATACTCAATGGCGGATTCCATCTTCTCTTCAACGTCAAGCATCGCTTCATCATAAGTCATTATTCACCTCATTGGCCGCTGATGATGGTGCCGACGTGCTCACCGGCAAGGGCCTTTCGCAACTGCCCCGGCTTGTCAAACTGGAACACCATGATGGGCAGCCTGGTTTCCATGCACATGGTGATGGCGGTCAGATCCATCACGCCAAGACCGTCCTGAAGCACCTTGGCGTAGGTCAGTCGTTCGTATTTGACGGCCGAGGGATCCTTGACCGGGTCTCGGTCATAAACGCCGTCCACCTTGGTTGCCTTCATGACAACCTCGGCGTCAATTTCGGCGGCGCGAAGCGCTGCGCACATGTCGGTGCTGAAGAACGGGCTTCCGGTTCCGCCGGCGAAAATAACAACTTTACCTGCGTCGAGGTTTTCAATCGCCTCGCGGCGCGAGTACGGCTGGCACACCGTCGGCATTGGAATCGCCGACATCGCCGCCGACGCGACCCCGCGGGCCCGCAGGGCGTCTGCGAGGGCTATGGCGTTCATCACCGTGCCCAGCATGCCCATGTAGTCGGCAGTGGCGCGGTGGATGTTTTTGCGGGCCTCCGCGCCGGAGAACTCGCGACCGCGAAGAAGGTTTCCCGCGCCGATGACAAGGCCCATCTGCACTCCGGTGGCGGCGGCGGATGCAATTTCATCCGCAACCGCGCCCAGGGATGCGATCTGAATTCCTCCGGCGCCGTTCTGGCAAAGGCTCTCGCCGGAGATCTTCAGAACC
The DNA here is from genome assembly GCA_012729725.1 of Planctomycetota bacterium. Taxonomy (GTDB): domain Bacteria; phylum Planctomycetota; class Phycisphaerae; order SM23-33; family SM23-33; genus JAAYCO01. The sequence continues at coordinate 16,987 of JAAYCO010000160.1, read as the reverse complement.
ACCCGTTTGTAGTGCAGTTTCTCGGCCATCTTCTCGTGGTTGCAGCCGGTTTGCGTGCGACTGGCCGGCGGCGAGGGTTATGCCCTATTCGCCAACGGCGAAGCGGGCGAAAGCCTTGATCTTGCCCTTAGGCAGCAGATCCTTGACCTTCTTCTTGCCGTACTTTTCTTCGAGTGCGACAAGCTGCTCGGTCAGCGAGCGCTCCTCGACGAACTTGCGGATCTTTCCGGCGACCATCTTCTCGGCGATGTCCTTGGGCTTGCCCGCTTCCATTGCCTGCTCGACGGCGATCTTCTTTTCCTTGTCGATCAATTCCTGGGGAATATCCTCGGGACTGACGCCCATCGGGTTTGCGAACGCGATGTGCATGCAGATGTCCTTGAGAACTTCCTCCGAGGCTTCGCCGTCGGCGCCGACGATAACGCCGACCTTGCCATTGTGGTGCACATATGAGGCTATGTAATCAGCGGTGATCTTCATGCCCCGGCTGAAGCTCATGTTCTCGCCGATCTTGGCAAGCGCCTGCTGCACCAGGGTCTTCATTTCCGGCGTTTCGGTCACGCTGCCGTCCGGCGCGCTTGACGCAAGGTTGGCAAGATCACGAACCATCGCCTGGAAAACCTCGTTGCGGGCGCAGAAGTCGGTTTCGCAGCGTGCTTCAACCATTGCCGCGGAGGTCCTGTCGGCGTTGCAGGCGACGGCGACAAGGCCCTCGCCGGTGGCGCGGCCGGCCTTCTTCTCGGCGGTCACCAGACCGCGTTTGCGAAGCAGATCTCGCGCCGCCTCGACGTCGCCATTGGCTTCGGCAAGCGCCTTCTTGCATTCCATCATGCCCTGACCAGTTTCTTCTCTCAGGGCCTTTACCATTGCTGCGGTAATTTCAGCCATTATCGCTCCTGACGTTGCTGATTACTGATTAGCTTCCTGCACCGGGGCGGGCTCGACGGCGGCGGGCTCGGCGGGCGCCTGGGGCACTACCGGCTTGTCGTCGGCGTCGAAGGCCTGTGACGTCGCAAGCCGGCGGCTGCGGCGGCGAGGCGCCTCTTCCTGGGCCTGGGCCGCTGCCTGTTCCTGGCGAACATGAGCGCCTTCGGCCATTGCGTCGCAAAGCTGGCGAACAACCAGCTCTATCGAACGCATTGCGTCGTCGTTTCCGGGAATCGGAATGTCCACCATGTCCGGATCGCCGTCGGTATCGAGAAGCGCCACCACCGGAATGCCCATCTTGTTGGCCTCGCGGATGGCGATTATCTCGCGACGCTGGTCGATGATGACCATCGCGCCGGGCATGCGCTCCATGCGACGAATGCCCTGAAGGTTGCGGCGGATCTTGCGCACTTCCCGCCGAAGAGCGGCGCCCTGTTTCTTCGAGTATGTATCGAGCTGGCCTTCGGCCTCCAGAGCCTCAAGCTGATCAAGCCTGCCGATGCGGCGGCGTATCTCGCGGAAGTTCGTCAATGTGCCGCCCAACCAGCGGTCGTTGACAAAGTGCATGCCAACGCGAAGGGCGTTTTCCTCGACCGTCTTTTTGGCCTGGCGCTTCGTGCCGATCAGCAGCACGTCCTTGCCGCTGGCGACCACCTGGGCAAGAAACCTCTTGGCAAGAAGTATGCCCTTGAGGGTCTGCTTGACGTCGATGATGTGAATCAGATTGCGTTTTCCGAAGATGTACGGACGCATCTTCGGGTTCCAGCGGCTGGCGCGGTGCCCGAAATGAATGCCCGCGTCGATGAGTTCCTGCAGTAGTTCGCTAGCCAACGTTGCACCTCCACGCACTCGTGTGGATTAAAGCATCCGCACAGCGAGTCGGTCGTAAAAGGGGGTCTCGCACGCAAAACGGCTCTCGCGGCGAAGCACACATGCTTCGTCGCCCGTTGCGTAAAGCGTTATAGCTTAGTCTTGTACAACGCGTGAGGTCAACACATTTGTTCGACCGCCGGACAAAAAAGATGGAGCATCCCCGCCCGCCAGGCCCCTTTCGGGACGGCGTGAAGCAAGGCGCTCCAGTAATGCCATGACGAATTGCTTCAGGCGGCCTCTTTGAGGAACGTCTGCTTTCTTTGTTCAAACTCCCGCGCCAGCCTCTGAGCACGCTGCTTGTCGAGGAACTCCGAGGCGTTTTCGAAGATGTCAGACTCTTCCTCGTCGATGTGGTGCTCGATCAACTCGCTTAGCACCTGGCAGCGGGCGTGCCAGAAGGCGTCTCCAGGCGAGAGCGATTCCAACTCGCTCAGTACGTGCTTGGCCGTCCGGTGCTCTTCTATCGCCTCCATCGCCAGTTCCGGGTCGCCCTCTTCCATCAATAGCGGATACAGGAGGGCCTCTTCGGCACTCATGTGAGGCAACAACAAATCGCGCAACTGGTCGGTGAACTGCCTGCGCGACTGCTCGTCCCCGGACGAGGTGTCCAACATGCTTTCGAGGGTGTCCTGCACCTTTTTGTGGTCGCTCTTGATGATACTGAAGATGTCCATGGGATCCTTTCTGGTAAATGTTGTGTTCAGTTCGTGGAATTGTAGGTCTGCCAATACAGCAGTCGATGCGGCCAAACCGCCTGTTTGGGCAGAAAAACCACGGGCGGCTCAAGGCCATCAAATGCCGTAACCACTGAATTCTTAGCGACTTGGCGTGCATGGCATTGTGCTTGCACAAAAGTTGGCGGCAGAAGGTGTAGCCGCGGGCGCCCGCAACGCTCCGCGGCATTTGCCCGGAGTTATCTATGGTGGCGGCCTGGAACATTACAGACAGACCCCTCGGGCTGGTTGTTACCGGCGAGGCGAATGAATGGACCTCAGCTCTTGAGCGGATTGTGGGCCCAAGGTTGTTGACGACCGTTCACGTGGACTGCGACCGCGACCTGTTGCGAGTGATTCAAAGGCGCGAAGCTCACGCCGCCGTCATCGACGACGACGTTGACTGGGGCCTCGACGCGCTGGGCATGCTCAGGCAGGTGCGCAGCATTGACGCGCTGTTTCCGGTTGTGGTTGTAACGCGGCACAGCGACCGCCGCTGGCTTGAGGCGGCGCTTCGCCTTGCGGCGTTCAGCGTTGTCGCCAAGCCGCTGGAGCTTGAAGAGCTGCTCAGGCAGATACGAAGGATAATGATCCGCCTGGATCAGTTCCTTCGCGAATCGCCGGACATGTAGTCGAAGTTAATCCGCCGGCAGGCAGAGCGCCGGCATTTTGCTGTTTCTAAGAAAGCCAATGGTAAATCACAAGGAGATATGCAATGGCGAAGGCTGAGTCGAAGAATCCCAAGGCCCCAAACATTCGTCCTTTGGGCGAAAAGGTCCTTATCAAGCGGCTGGAGGCGGAAGAGAAAACCAAGGGCGGCATTGTGCTTCCCGACACCGCCAAGGAAAAGCCGCAGAAGGGCACCGTCCTGGCGCTGGGCGACGGGCGCATGCTCAAGGACGGAACCCGCGGTGAGTTCCAGGTGGGCGTGGGCGACAAGGTTCTGTTCGCCAGCTATGCGGGCACCGAGATCAAGATCAACGGCGAAGAGTACATGCTGATGGACGAAAGCGACGTCCTGGCGATTCTGGACTAAGCCGCGAAACAACCAACCAGTCAAAACATACAGGAGCTTGAGAAATGGCAAAGAAGAAGATCGTGTTCGATTCGGAGGCCCGCGAGGCCATTCGTAGAGGCGTCAAGAAATTGGCGGCTGCGGTGAAGGTTACGCTTGGCCCCACGGGGCGCGTGGTTGTGCTTGAGAAGTCGTTCGGCTCCCCCACCGTCACCAAGGACGGCGTTTCGGTGGCCAAGGAAATAGAGCTTGAAGACGCCAACGAGAACATGGGCGCGCAGATGGTCAAGGAAGTCGCCTCCAAGACTTCCAACGTCGCCGGCGACGGAACCACCACGGCCACGATCTACGCCGAGGCGATTTTCGACGAAGGTCTCAAGAACGTCGCCGCCGGCGCCCAGGCTATGCAGCTCAAACGCGGCATCGAGAAGGCAGTCAGCGCGATCGTAGACGAGCTGCGCAAGCTGTCCAAGCCCATCAAGAGCGGCAAGGAAATCGCGCAGGTAGGCACGTGCGCCGCCAACCAGGACCAGGAAATCGGCAACATGATCGCCGAGGCCATGGACAAGGTCGGCAAGGACGGCGTTATCACCGTCGAGGAAGGCAAGGCCCTGGCCACCGAAGTTGAACTGGTCGAAGGCATGCAGTTCGACAAGGGTTACATCTCGCCGCACTTCGTCAACAAGGTCGAAACGATGGAGTGCGATCTGGACAACCCGCTGATCCTCATCATGGAAAAGAAACTCTCGGCCATCAAGGATCTCGTGGGCCTGCTTGAGAAGGTCGCCCAGAGCGGCCGGCCTTTGGTGGTCATCTCCGAGGACGTCGAAGGCGAAGCCCTCGCCACCCTCGTGGTCAACAAGCTGCGCGGCACGCTTCAGGTTGCCGCCGTAAAGGCCCCGGGCTTCGGCGACCGTCGCAAGGAAATGCTGCGAGACATCGCGGTGCTCACCGGCGGAAAGGCCATCATGGAAGATATGGGCATCAGCCTTGAAAGCATTCAGATGTCCGATCTTGGCCAGGCCAAGAGAATCCGCATCGACAAGGAAAACACCACCATCATCGAAGGCGCCGGAAAGACCGGCGACATCAAGGGCAGGATCGAGCAGATCAAGCACGAGATCGACGCGACCACCAGCGACTACGACCGCGAGAAGCTCGAAGAGCGTCTGGCCAAGCTGGCCGGCGGCGTTGCCCAGATCAACGTCGGCGCTGCCACCGAAGTCGAGATGAAGGAAAAGAAGGCTCGCGTCGAGGATGCGCTGCACGCCTGCCGCGCTGCCGTCGAAGAAGGCATTCTGCCCGGCGGCGGAGTTGCCGTTCTGCGGGCAATGAAGGCCCTCGACAAGATCAAGACCGAAACCCCCGACGAGAAGACCGGCGTGGACATCGTCCGCAGGGCGCTGGTGGCCCCGATCAAGCAGATCGCGTCGAACTCCGGCCTGGATGGCTCGATTGTCGCCGCCAAGGTCATGGAAAGCGAAGATGTGAATTTCGGTTTCGACGCCCTGGCCAACAAGTACGGCGACATGGTCAAGGCAGGCGTGATCGTGCCGACCAAGGTCGAAAGAACCGCGCTTCAGAACGCCTCGTCCGTGGCAAGCCTGCTGCTTACCACCGATGCGGTCATCAGCGAGATTCCCGAGAAGAAGAAGGCCCCTGCCGCGCCGGGCGGCGGCATGGATGACATGTACTAGTCGCCTCTGTTCATTGAAGCATCATCAAAACGCCCCGTCGGCATCTGTCGGCGGGGCGTTTTTTTCGTGCTCAAACTCCAGTTTAGCAAGGCCGGTCGCATATCGCCCTTGCCGCATCCCGGCGGTTGTGGTTTCATACGCACTGAAAGGCAACAAGCAGACATGACCGAACTGAGCGGGAAACAGAAACGTTACCTTCGCGGCCTGGGCCAGACCATCCCGGCGGGCATAACCATCGGCAAGGCCGCACTGTCGGATGACGTTCTTCGCGAGGCGGCGGCAATGCTGGAGCGGCATGAACTGCTCAAGGTTCGCCTGCCCGTCATGGATCGTCATGACCGCTCCGCATTCGCTCAGGACGCCGCGACGAGGCTCGACGCGGCGCTCGTCGGCGTTGTCGGACACACCCTGCTGCTGTTCAAACCCAGCGCCGAGGCGAGCAAGCGCCGAATCCAATTACCATAGCTTCTTGAACCGCCCCGCGCGGGTGGTGTACAACATCATCATCGCGGCCCACGATCAAGAGGAACCATGAAGCCATCCGTCATCGACAGGTTTCTTGTAACCGGCCTGGCGTGCGCCATTTCCGCCGCGTGCGGCTGCCTGGTGCTTCTGTGGCCCGGCGCGTTCGACACATCGGGCCAGATGGCGATGATAAGCATCGCCTCGCTGCTGGCGGCCACCTGCGTTGCTTCGCTTATTCCACACGCAATCATGAGGGTGTTTCCTCGCGCCGGGGGCAGGCGAGACTCGGCCTTGCTGGCGAGCGTGGGCATGCCGGCCGCGGTTGACGCAAGAATGGACAACCGCCTGCTGGCTGCCTCGTCGGTCTTCTGCGGGGTGTGCATCCTGGCGACGTTCGGAACCATGCACCTGGCGGGCATGGCGGCGGATGAGATTTCCAGACGGCTTCTTCTGCATCGCTGGGCCTGGCTCGCGATTGCGTTCTTTCTGCAGACGGTTGCGATGCTTCCGGCAGCTGCGGCGCTGATGGTGGCGTTCATCGCGTCTGCGGCAATCAGGGGCGGAGGAGGCACCGACCCATATGCATCCGGCACGCGGAACTGGACGGCGGGGCTCGGCGGCGGCATGCTGCTGCTGGCCCTCATATGGCGGTGCGGGATGGATCTTCGGGCGTCGGCTGCGGCGATAGGCGTGCTGCTGCCCGCGGCAGGGGCGTTCATACTGGCGCGCAAGCACCTTTCCATCCGCCCTCCTCGGCCGCCAACTGAAATCGCGGGCCAGTCCCCCCCGCCGCGGCGATGGAGCGTGTGGCCCATGTTCACGGCGGCGGCCCTCTTTGGCGGTTTTCAATGCCGCATCGCCGCCGACGTGCTCGGCGCGGGACTGGACCTGCAAGTTGCATGGATCGGCGTCACGCTTGTGATAATGACCCGGGCGCTGGCGAGAGAAGACCATCATCCCGCGCCACCGGCGGTATGCGTGCCCGCGTTGGGACTTGCGGCCGGCGCTCCGCTGCAAACGGCGCTGGCGCTGACCGTGCTGTGGCTCGACGCAAAGTTCCACGCGCCGCTGGTGCTTCTGGCGGCGCTGGCGCAGGTTCCGCTGTGCAGCCTTGCGGCAATCATTATTTCCAAGCAAAGAAGATCCTTCGCCGCCGGCGGCGCAAACGCGTCGTCATACCTCGCCAGGGCGGCGATGGGCCTGTCGCTTGGTGCGTTGATCATTCTGGTTGCCGGAAGTCTCTGGGCCGCGAGATTGGCAGTGATCGTTGCGGTGCTGGCGGTTGCCGCCTCCGCCGCGTGGAGCGCCATCAACAGAACCCAAAGATGGAACGAGCAGATCGCATGGGCTGTGCTGGCTGCGTGCCTGCTGCTTACGGCGTCATCTTCGGCGGTAATTGCGTTTGTCCGCTCCGCCGGCGCGGTCGGCCCCGTGACGGTTGACGGATGGTTCACCGTCGGCAGGGACGGGTGGATCATGGGCGAGCGGAATCTGCCCCAGCAAGCTGCCGTCAGTGCGGCCCAGGCGGAATTCCTCACCATGATCCCGCAGGCATCGTGGCTGGTGGTGAATCCCGGCCAGACAGTCCACGGCCGCGGATTCGACGGCGTAACAGTTTCATCGTTGCGCGCCGATCATCACCAGGCATGGCGGCTGTTCAACGTGGAAACGCTAGCGGGCTATCAGCGGCGGACCAGCGGCGGAGGCAGCCTTCTGATGATCAGAACACAGGCGTCCGCCGATAACGTCGCGCCGGCGCTGGCGGCCGCCAGAACGCTGCTTGAAGTCACCGGGTCGGGATATATGGCGTTTGACGTGAATGAAAACGGAATCGACCTGCTGGCCATCGGCCCGATGGATCAGTCCCCGCAAATCGAAGCGCCCGCGCGCTTGCTGCCGCTTTCGGCGCTGCAGGATTTCGAGAACATCGCTCCGATTTCACTTCACTCGCCGTCGTGCCTGTATAAGCAGCGCATCACCGCCGATGCGTTGCGCAAATGGCGAGATCGTTAACGGCCGCGTCACTCGCCGGCTTCAAGCACGGCCAGAAACGCCTTCTGCGGGATCTCGACGTTGCCAACCATCTTCATCCGCCGCTTGCCTTCCTTCTGCTTCTCAAGCAGCTTGCGCTTGCGAGTGATGTCGCCGCCGTAGCACTTGGCGGTAACGTTCTTTCCAACGGCCTTGATGGTTTCGCGAGCGATCACCCGCGAGCCTATCGCCGCCTGAAGCGGAACCTCGAACAGATGCCTTGGAATTTCCTTCCGCAGCTTCTGAATGATTGCCCTGCCACGAGCATCCGCCTTGGTGCGGTGAACGATGAACGACAGCGCGTCCACCTTGTTGTTGTTCACAAGTATGTCCACCTTTACAAGATCGTTAGCGCGGAAGCCGGTCACTTCATAGTCCATCGTGCCATAGCCGCGGGTTGCGGATTTGAGCTTGTCGTAGAAATCGTAAATGATCTCCGCTAGGGGGAACTCGTAACTGATAATCACGCGGTCGCTGGAAAGATAATCCGTCTTGCGATAGACGGCCCGGCGGTCCTCGGCCAATTGCATGATCGCGCCGATGCAATCGGCGGGAATAATCAAATCTACATCCACGATTGGCTCGCGGATCTCTTCTATGAAGTTGGGCTCGGGCAGATCGCCCGCCGATTCAACCTCAAACTTGGCGCCGTCGGTCTTGAGAACCTGATAGGGCACGGTCGGCGCCGTTTGCACAACCTCGATATTGTGCTCGCGTTCGAGGCGCTCCTGCACGATCTCCATGTGCAGCAGGCCAAGAAATCCGCAGCGGAAACCAAAGCCAAGCGCCTCGGAATTGATGGCTGCGAACGTAAGGGCAGCGTCGTTGAGTTGAAGCTTCTCAAGCCCGTCGCGAAGATCGGGAAACTGCGTTGACGGTCCCGGATAGAAATCGCAGAAAACCATCTGCTGGGGAGGTCGATAGCCCGGCATCGCAGCCGAGGCGGGACGGTTGGCCACCGTGATCGTGTCGCCGACGTGAACCGACGAGACGCTTCTGATTGCTGCGGTAAGATAGCCCACTTCGCCGGTTCCCAGACTCTGAACAGACGTCGGTCGCGGGCAGTGCTTGCCGATGTCGCTGATGACGAACGTTTCTCTGGTGCCCATCATCAGTATCTTGTCGCCGACCTTCAGTTCGCCGTCGAAGACGCGCACATAGACAACCACGCCGCGGTAATCATCGTATATGGTGTCGAACACCAGTGCTCTTGCCGGAGCATCCGTATCGCCCACGGGCGGGGGCAACTGGGTGACGATGGCGTTGAGCATCTCGTCTATGCCTTGGCCGGTCTTGGCGCTGGCGAAGATGCAATCTTCTGCCGGCGTGGCCAGTAAATGCTCGATCTGCATCGCAGTGTCTTCGGGTTGGGCGGCGGGAAGATCGATCTTGTTCACCACCGGAACCAGCGCGAGATTGTTCTTCGTGGCCAGGTGCGCGTTGGCGACAGTCTGGGCCTCCACTCCCTGCCCCGCGTCCACGACAAGCAGTGCGCCTTCACACGCAGCCAGCGCCCTGCTGACCTCATAGTTGAAGTCGACGTGGCCGGGCGTGTCGATCAGGTTAAGCATGTACTTCTGCCCGTTGTGGGCGAAATCCACGGTAACCGCCGAGGCCTTGATTGTAATGCCGCGCTCGCGTTCAAGATCCATGTCGTCGAGCAACTGGTCGCGGAACTCGCGTTGGGTAATGGCCCCCGCGCGCAGCAGCACACGGTCGGCAAGCGTGCTTTTACCGTGGTCGATGTGCGCGATAATGCTGAAATTTCTGATGTACTTCTGATCCATCGTAGGGATTGTACCGGTTTACCCCGCAGCCGCAAGTGGCGACAAGAAAGCGACACGGCATGCCCGCGCAGGTGCGCGCATGCGTCAGCTCATATCTGACTTTACGCCCGGCCGGGGCGCCGGTTCTTCAGCAGGGTATGTTTTTGCCCTTTCGCTTGCCGCCAAGGGCGCATAGACTATTCGCTTTTGCGGGCGGTCGGGCAGACCCGCCCCAAGTGTTGCACGTAAGAAGGGTTGAAAGGAAACGCCTGATGTTCAAGGTAGTATCAAACGAGGTTATAGCCCCGCAGGTTCACCGGATGGTGATCGAGGCGAAACGCATAGCAGTCGCCCGCCGCCCCGGGCAGTTTGTCATCGTGCGCCACTGCGAGGGAGATGAGCGAATTCCCCTTACAATCGCCGATGCGGACGCCGAAGCGGGGACCATTACCCTTATTATCCAGGCGGTCGGCGAAGGCACCGCCGATATTGTCCAAACACCCGCCGGCGGAGTGATTCGCGACGTCGCCGGGCCGCTGGGACGCGAGACCGAGGTCGAAAACTTCGGCAGGGTTGTCTGCGTCGGCGGCGGCGTTGGAACTGCCGTGCTGTTCCCGCTGGCCAAGGCGCTGGCGCAGGCCGGGAATGAAGTCGTCACCATTATCGGCGGCAGAAGCGAGCCGTTTGTGATACTTCGCAACGAGCTTGCCGCCTTCTGCAAGGACGTGCTGGTTACCACTGAAGACGGTTCTCTGGGCGTAAAGGGTTTTGTCACCAATGTTCTGGGCGAGATACTCGCGGATGAGTCGCGCCGCCCCGCCGCGGTTTACGCGGTCGGTCCGGTTCCGATGATGGCCGCGGTGGCCAACCAGACCAGGCCGTTCGGGGTGAAAACCATCGTCAGCCTGAACCCCATCATGGTTGACGGCACCGGAATGTGCGGAGGCTGCCGAGTGACTGTCGGCGGAAATATCAAGTTTGCCTGTGTTGACGGGCCTGAATTCGACGGCCACCAGGTGGACTTCAAAGAGCTTGCAACCCGCCAGAACACGTACAAGGAACACACCTGCCGCTGCAAGAACGCGGCGAAGTAAGAGGTTGGAAATGACGTTGAGCCCCAAAGAAAAGATGGCTATCCCCCGCACCCACATGCCCGAGCAGAACGCGTCGCGCAGGGCGACGAACTTCGAAGAGGTCAACCAGGGCCTCGAAGAGGCAGCGGCGGTGAAAGAAGCGCAGCGCTGCATCCAGTGCAAGAACCGGCCATGCGTGGGCGGCTGCCCGGTTGCGGTGAGAATTCCTGAATTCCTGGCTGCACTTGCCGAGGGCGATTTCCGCGGCGCTGCCGAAATCCTTCGCGCCGATAACGCGCTGCCGGCAACCACCGGAAGAGTGTGCCCGCAGGAAAAACAGTGCGAGGCCAAGTGCGTGCGCGGCGCAAAGGGCGAGGCCGTCGCCATCGGTTGGCTCGAACGATTCGTCGCGGACTGGGCGGCCCGAAATCTTGAAGCCCCCAAGCCCCCTACCCGCAAGACCGGCTTCAAGGTCTGCGTTGTCGGCAGCGGACCCGGCGGCCTGACCGCAGCCGGCGAATTGGCCAGAAAAGGTCACGAAGTGACTGTATTCGAGGCCCTTCACGCGGCCGGCGGTGTGCTGAGATACGGCATTCCCGAATTCCGACTCCCGAAGGAAATCGTCGACCGCGAGGTGCAGAACCTTCAATCTCTGGGCGTGAACATCGAATACAATGTGATCGTCGGAAAGACGATTACCGTGCCGCAGATCATGAAGGAATTCGACGCCTGCTTCATCGCCAACGGCGCCGGCCTGCCAACATTCATGAATGTGCCCGGCGAGAATCTCAAGGGCGTCTACAGCGCGAACGAATACCTCACTCGCGTCAATCTGATGGGCGCATACAAGGGCGAAAAAAGCAAAACGCCCGTGGCCCTCGGTCAGACGGCGGTGGTTTTCGGCGGCGGAAACACCGCAATGGACGCAGTGCGAACCGCCAAAAGGCTGGGCAGCAACCCCGCCGTGCTGGCCTACCGCCGAGGCAGAGAGGAAATGCCCGCCAGAGCAGAGGAAGTGAAGCACGCTCAGGAAGAGGGCGTCGAGTTCATGTTCCTCGTGGCCCCGATCGAACTGATTGGCGACTCCAACGGGTGGGTCAAGTCTGTCCGCTTGCAGCGCATGGAGCTTGGCGAACCGGATGCATCCGGCCGGCGCAGGCCAGTGCCAGTCAAGGGAAGCGAGTTTGAGCTGCCGGCCGAGATAGCAGTTGTCGCCGTCGGAACCAGCGCAAACCCCCTGCTGACCGCGACCTGCCCCGAGATGAAGACCAACAAATGGGGCAACATCGAGATTGACGCCAATCACATGACGTCGATGGATGGCGTGTTCGCCGGCGGCGATATTGTCCGCGGCGGCGCGACGGTCATTCTCGCCATGGGCGACGGAAAAGACGCTGCCGCGGCGATGGATCAGTACTTGCAGGCCAGGGGCCGCCAGAAACATGACGCAGGTTGACGCACACCTCAGCACCGGCCTGAGTGGCCTTGACGGGATGATCCGCGGGCTCATTCCCGGAGACAATCTTGTCTGGCAGGTTGATTCAGTTGACGATTACCTGCCGCTGGTCGAGCCCTACTGCCAAAGTGCAGCCAGGCAGGGACAGAGGCTTGTTTACATGCGGTTCGCGTCGCACAACCCCTTGCTGGCGGCGAACAGCAATGCCCAGGTGGTGCAACTCAATCCGTCCGGCGGCTTCGAGTCGTTCATCACCGACGTGCACAAGGCCATCAGGGCCAACGGCAGAGGCGGGTACTATCTTTTCGACTCGCTCAGCGGATTGGCGGACGACTGGCACAGCGACCAGATGTTGGGCAACTTCTTCATGCTCACCTGCCCGTACCTCTTTGATATGGAGGCCATCGCTTACTTCGCGCTGCAGCGAAACCGGCATTCGCATCACGCCCTTGGCCCCATTGGCGAAACCGCCCAGGTGGTGATTAACATCTACCGCCAGAAGGACAGGCTCTACCTGCATCCGCAGAAAGTGCAGCAGCGTCACTCGTCCACGATGTACATGCTGCACAAATGGGACGGAAACAACGTTGAGCCAGTGCTTTCAAGCGCCACCACCAGCGAGATACTCGGTTCGCTCTGCTGGAGCCGCCGCCAGTTGCCCGCCGAGAGCCTGGGCGCATGGGACAGGTTGTTCAGCAAGGCCGGTGAGACGCTTGATGCGCTCAGGCTCGGCCTTGCGGCGCCAGCCGGTTCGCAAAACCTGCTCGACCGACTGCTCCGGATGTGCATAAGCAGAGATGATCGAATTCTGCGCCTGGCGAGCAAGCACCTGGCGCTGGCCGACATGGTTGATATCGGCAAGCGGATCATCGGCACGGGGCTTATCGGTGGAAAGAGCGCCGGCATGCTCATCGGAAACGCCGTGCTCAGGCACGACAATCCCAAGTGGGACTCGTTGCTCGAGAAGCACGACTCGTTCTTCGTCGGCTCGGATGTGTTCTGCACATATCTTGTCCGTAACGGCGTGTGGTGGATACGCGAGCAGCAGCGCGACGAGAAGAGCTTCCTCGACGGCGCGGATCGCGGCAGGCAGCGCATTCTCATGGGCGCCTTTGCGCCGGACATACTTGAACAGTTCGAGCAGATGCTCGACTACTTCGGCCAGTCGCCGATCATCGTGCGATCCAGCTCACTGCTGGAGGACAACTTCGGCAACGCATTCGCGGGCAAGTATGAAAGCGTGTTCTGCGCAAACCAGGGCTCCCGCGCAAAACGGCTTGAAGACTTCCTCTCGGCGGTGCGAACCATTTACGCCAGCGCAATGAGCCACAAGGCGCTGCTCTACCGGGCGCAGCGAGGCATGCTCCAGAGCGACGAGCAGATGGCCCTGCTGATTCAGCGCGTGAGCGGCAGCCACTATGGAAGGCTCTTCCTGCCGCAGATCGCCGGCGTGGGGTTTTCGTTCAACCCCTACTGCTGGAGCGAGTACATCGACCCGCGCGCGGGGATGATAAGGCTGGTGTTCGGGCTGGGCACACGCGCGGTCAACCGGAGCGACGACGACTACACCCGCGTCGCCGCTTTGAACGACCCTTCGCGCCGGCCTGAGACAAACTTCGACAAGGTGCGCCGATACTCTCAGAAGAACGTGGACGTGCTTGATCTCGAAGCCAACCAACTGGTCTCGGCCCCTTTCGAGCAGGTTTCAGCACAGGCAGGCAAGAGAGTTCCGGCGGATCTGCTGGTTTCGCACGACGGCGAGGGCGGCGGAAGCGGCGTGCTTACTTTCGACGGCCTCTTTGAACGCACCGATTTCGTGACGCGGATGCGCGAGATGCTCTCGGCGCTGCAGAGCGCCTACAACTCGCCGGTTGACACCGAATTCACATGCAACTTTGATGAAGATGGACGATACAAGATCAACCTGCTGCAATGCCGTCCCCTGCAGGTGAAAGAGAGCGGGCCGACGGCCCCGCCTCCGGTGGACGTAAACGATTCGCAGGTGCTGCTGCGGGCCGGCGGCGCGGTGATCGGTCGCGGCCGGCTGATCAACATCGGCCGCCTCATCTATGTCTCGCCCAGCGCCTACTGGCGGCTGCCAATGAACGACCGTTACGCGCTTGCCAGGCTCATCGGGCAGATCGTACACGCGGCCGGGCGGGACAAGCCCGACGTGCTTCTCATCGGCCCGGGCAGATGGGGAACGACAACCCCCTCGCTTGGAGTGCCGGTCTCCTACGCCGACATAGACAAGGTCTGCGCCATTTGTGAAGTCGTGTCAATGAACGGGCAACTGGTTCCCGACGTATCGCTAGGCACTCATTTCCTCAACGAGCTTGTGGAGATGGACGTGCTGTACATGGCCCTGTTCCCGCTCAAGGAAGGCAACTTCCTGAACGAAGAAATGCTCGAAAACGCACCCGACAGGTTCAAGTCGCTCTGCACCGACAGCAATCCCTTCCCAGCCGTGCTTCGTGTCATAGACGCGCGGGATCTGGGGGCCGCCGTCATCCTGAACGCCAACACGCTCGAGCAGACGGTTGTCTGCCATATCGCGTAACGGATGTGCGCGATCCGCATCACGCCTAGCATTGACAGGCGGGTAATTCTGCCGCCAAGGGAAAAAGCCTACTTGACCGTAAGGCGGCGTTTCCTGTAGACTTGCCTGAATGAGTTGAGACTGTGGTGCGGTAGTACGGCCGGCCAAGTACGCGGCAGGGCTGAAATCTGTCTTCATCCATAACTATCATCCCGCCCCAGAATCTACCTGCTGCCGGCTTTCGCCGGGCGTAGGCCCCCAATAAGGCTTCGCCTGCGTGTGTGTTCATGCGGAAGCAATACGCGCCCTGAACCCTTAATAGGCAAGAGACTTATGGCACAGAGGGAACGTCGCAAGCTCGGAGAGATACTGGTTGAATGGGGAGTAATAACCCCCGCCGGCGTGCAAGAGGCTCTGGATCACGCCCAGAAACAGGGAATGAGGCTTGGCGAGTCAATCGCCGCCCTGGGCCTGGCGGACGAGGAAGAGGTAACCAAGGCCCTCGCCAGCCAGCACAACATGGAATACATCGATCTCGACCGCAACGTTGTTCCCGCGGCCGAGCTTACCGCCATACCTCTGGATCTCATCCGCAAGTATCTGGTCATCCCCGCAGGCAAGGAAGACAACCGACTGAAGGTTATCATCGCCGACCCGCTTGCGCTTGAAGTGCTCGACCTGCTGCGATTCCGCCTGAACTGCGAAATTGAGCCCTGCCTTGGCAGCCGGACCAAGATCCGAGCGTACATCGACCAGTTCGCCCGGTCCGATGTCAGCATCGACGAGGCCGTCAAGACCATGCACGCAACCATCGACCAGGACGCCCCCGCCCTGGACGAACTTGTCGCCGACGGCGAACTTGACGAAAACGCCGCCCCGATCATCCGCCTTGTGACCATGCTTATCACCCAGGCGGTGAACATGAGGGCCAGCGACATTCACATCGAGCCCATGGCCAACCGCGTGCGAGTGCGATATCGCATAGACGGCGTCTGCGTGGAGCGAGACAACATTCCCAAGCGGATGCAGGGCCCGGTTTTGAACCGACTCAAGATCATGGCCAAGATCGACCTGGCCCAGCGCCGTGTGCCCCAGGACGGCAGAATTCAGCTGCCCATCGCAGGCACGCAGATCGACTTCCGCGTCTCGGCGCTTCCGGCGAACCATGGCGAAAGCATCGTGCTTCGTATTCTGCGCCCCGACAGCGTTCGCCTGGGCATCGAGGCCCTGGGCTTCGAGCCGGACGACAATGCCCGATTCCAGAACATCATCAAACGACCAAACGGCATCTTCCTGGTCACCGGGCCAACCGGTAGCGGCAAGACCACCACGCTGTACGCCGCCATCAACGAACTCAACCGCCCGGACCGCAAAATCATCACTGCCGAAGATCCGGTCGAGTACAACTTCACCGGCGTAAACCAGGTTCAGGTGAACGATTCCATTGGCTTAAGCTTCTCCAGGATCCTCCGAGCCATGTTGCGTCAGGCGCCGAACATTATTCTGGTCGGCGAAATCCGCGATATGGAGGTCGGTGAAGTGGCAATTCAGGCCGCTTTAACAGGACACTTGGTTTTCAGTACACTCCACACCAACGATGCGCCATCAGCAATCACCCGTTTGATCGACATGGGCGTCAAGCCGTTCCTCGTGGCCAGCAGTATCCAGGCGGTTATGGCCCAGCGACTTATCAGAGTGATCTGCAAAGAGTGCAAAGAGCCCTACCCCAACCCCGACCCGCGAATGATGCGGATGCTGGGCTTCAGGGACGACGAATTGAAGCACATAACTCCAATGCGTGGCAAGGGTTGCAACGCTTGCCATGGAACAGGTTATCGCGGTAGGCAGGGCATCTTCGAGATGATGGAGATGGACAACACCCTGAGGGAGCTTGCCTTCAACCGCGCCCCCTTGGTGGACATCCGGCGGGCGGCCCATGCATCCGGTATGAGATCGCTGCTTGACGATGGAAAAATCAAGATCGCCAAGGGCGTTACCACCCCCGAAGAAGTGCTTAAGACTACTCAGTTGGAGGATCTGCTTACCGAATAGTCTGTTTGTTCGTTTTTTCATTAGTACCCTGCTGACAAGAACTTGCGCTAGGACTCTACCGTTTCCGGCACACGTGCGATGGTCAGTGCCGCTGCCGGAGCGGATAATCAACTGGAAGGAAACGTTATGGCCCTGCACATTGACAGGCTTTTGGAGACTTGCATCAAGAGAGGCGCCAGTGACCTCCATCTGCACGTTGGTCGGCAGCCCACGTTGCGGCTCCACGGTCGGTTGAGGCCGCTGGACACGAAGGTTCTCGAACCGGAAGACACCATTGGCCTGATGAAGTCGATCACGCCCGATCGCTGCCAGCAGGAGCTTCAGGAACAGGGCGGCACGGACTTTGGTTTCGAGTTCGGCAGCGAGGGCCGGTTCAGGAC
>JAAYCO010000159.1 GCA_012729725.1 Planctomycetota bacterium | reverse complement strand
GCGGGCACGTTTGCGTGTGGCTGTTTGGAGGTCGGGTAAGGTCATGATCCCAGGCGACGGTGCGGGCGGGACGCCCGCACCACGGCCGGGAGACGGGCGCGCGACGCGTACCAGCCCAGGGATAGGGCCCATCCGAAAAGCATAGTTGGGTTTTGCGAGGGGGAGGAAAATACCCTTAAAACCAAACTATGCTTTTCGGACAGGCTCTAGTTAAGCGCCCACGGCGCAGACAAAGGGTTCGGAACTACTGTGTCAAGTCTCTCTTTCTATCACAAGATTTCGCACATTACCGATTGTGTTTGTCAGGCATCCAGTAGTGCCCCTGCGGGGCACGAGTGGCAGGAGAGCATTTTTCCCCAGGCTAAAGCCTGGGGTTAAGCATGGTTAAGCGCCTACGGCGCAGACAAGGGATTCAGAACCACTGCGCCACGTTTCTCTTTCTATCACAAGATTATGCACATTACCAATTTTGGGGTTCACTATACCCGCTACACGTGCTTTGGTGCAGAGTGCCATTACCGGTCGGGCCAGTTTACGAAAGCTGGAAGCCTGACCGGAGGTCGGCAAGGATCTGGTTGATTTCGGCGATGGTTGCTTCGTTGGGGGCGTTATCGGCGTCACCGACCTCAAGATGCACCTTGAAGGTGATGGGGCAGCCTGACTTGCTCTTGATGGCGAGCAGCTGCGGGATCACGTCCCCGAGGTCTTGGATTTCGGATGGTTCCAACATCGCTTCGGCCCACTTGACATTTACCTCGTGGACCTCGCCGCCGCCGCCGAAGCTGCCACGGCCGTAGCCAGCACCTTTGCCGTCGCTTGTTGCGACCTTCAGTTTGACGTTTTGGGCAGATGGGTACTCGCATGGCCAGGCGCCTGATGCCGGGTCCAGCTCCGTGAAACGGGCGTTCAGGGAGGCGGAAATAACGTCAAGGACGGTTTTCCACGGCAGTGTCTGCCCCGATTTCTGCGAAAGAGCCGTAGTCAAGGCCAGTGCAGTCGTTTCGCCGTCGGTCCAGGCGTGCGGCAGATTCTCCGGCAATATTTCCGCAGCGGCAATCATAGCTGGAGGGCGCTGCAACACAGCTTGTGCGGTTAGCACTCCAGTCGGAATCACCTCGGCCAGGAGGCTAGCCGGGCCATTGGTCAGCCACAGTCGGCCTGCGGCCACGGCCTTGGTCACGGCGTCGTTGACGACTGCCGGTTCGGCCCTTGGAATTGCCAGCGGTTCCATATACCCGTTGTGCTGGTTCTGCACGACACGCCCGCCCTTGAAGTAATCCAGCACATTCTGCACTGTGATCTTGTCGCCAGCCCACAATTCGGGTAGGCGTGTAGGTTCGAGAATATCATGTGGGATCTCTTTGAGTTCGGCCGCCTCTGGCAGAACCAGCTCAAGCGCGGAGTCGGCCATGGCGGCCTCGTCGGGCCGCGCATGCCACCAGGTGCGCACAGAACCATCTGGCCGGGTGAGCTTTAACACAAAGGCGCCGGCCTCACAACCATCGACCAGCGTGTCTGCGATGGCCTGGGCCTTCAACATCTTGGGCAAGTGTGGCATCTGCGCAAAAGCGCCCGAGAGGTCCTTCACTCGTCGACAGGTCTCACCCTCACGCCAGAGATTGTAGGGGCCGTCCGGAAGCAAGGCTTCGGCGGCAATGGAACTGTCCTGTATCCTTGAACGCTTGTCGTTCTTGATGATCGTAAAATGCGGGTCATCGCTGACATTGATCTTGAATGCCTGGACGTCGTTCTTTTCGGAAACCGTGACCACTGTACAGAAAGCCTGCTTTACGGCCTCGGGGATGCGGCCACGCGCCTTGTCAATATTCATGGCGAGGGTTTGCATGCGGGCGATATCGACATTTCCTTCTTTGCCCTGATCCTTCAGGTCCTCGCGCACGACTTCCCATGCCAAATAGTCCCGCACACGGGCGAAAGCGATCTCCAGGCCATCACGCGAGGGCGCAAGGAGAATGACGGCATTGCGATAGACCCGCGGCTTGTCCTT
>JAAYCO010000158.1 GCA_012729725.1 Planctomycetota bacterium | reverse complement strand
TACAGCCCCGCCCGTGCGGGGCGCAAACCCAAGTCAAGACGCGTCGATCGATTTAAAGGAGACAGTCATGTTCAGCAAAGAAAGGAAAACCTGCATGAACACGAAGATTTTAGTGTTGCTGGTTATCGCCCTGGCGGCAGTGCCTGCAATGGCGGAAGTGGTCTTCCAGGACAACTTTGACGACGGTGACCTCGCCGGGTGGACCAACACCGGCAACGTGTGGGTGAACACGGATGGCAAGGCGGTGTTCCCACTGGGCACTAAAAGCCCTGCCGACTACTACAGCTTGTACACCACGTTCGACAACGTCCAGCCCGAAAATGGGGCGTTCAAGTTCACCGGCGAGTTCCGGTTCCTGAACGACACCTACATGGCCAACCAGAACAGCTTCAGGGTATGTCTGCTCGACGCCGCTGGGCTTAACGGCTACACAATCCGCCGAGCCTTGAAACAGGACGACAGCTACGGCATGCTGCGCCTGCTCAAGGTCACCAACGGCACGGAAACGGTGCTGGCCTCTCTTAACCCCGTGGTCTATGCAGCCACCGGCACGTGGGAACTCAGCAGGGACCAGGAAGGCCTGATCACCGTTCGCATCAACAGGGCCAACTCGGAGCAGTTCGACCTTATCACGGTCACAGACACCAGCTTCAACAACTTCGGCAGAGTCGAACTCAAGGAGTATTACTACGAATCAGGCACTCCGGTCGGATTCTCTTTCGACAACATCAAGTTCGAGACAGTGCCGGAACCCGCAACCATGGTATTGACAATCATGGGCGGCGCATTCATGCTCAAGCGCAGGAAGTAAACCTGGGTGCGGCAGTTTGGCAGTGAAATGAGTTAATGGATCGCGGCGGGATGCACTTCCCGCCGCGATCTTGTTAGTACGCGTTGACGGAAAGCCATCATGAGCATCGAGAGCATTACCCTTGTTCACCACACGCACACCGACATCGGCTACACCAACAACTTTCCGGCAATAGCCGCCACTCATGTTCGCCACCTGCGCGACGTTCTTCGGCGCTGCCGCCAGGACCGGCGGTTCAGGTGGACCATCGAGGCTGGGTGGGCGCTGAAGCAATTTCTCCTGGCCGCCGGCGATGATGAAAAGCAGGATCTGCTTGCCCGCATTCGCAGCGGCCAGATTGAAGTGTCGGCGCTTTACGTCCAACCACTGACGCAAGTGTGCAACCTCGAAGAGCTTTGCGCGTGCGTCGAATGGAACCAGGAACTCTGCCGCGGGCTCGACGCCCCGATCACCACCGCCATAATCGACGACATGGGCGGGCTGAGCTACAACATGCCGCAGGTGCTCGCCCGCCACGGCGTGCGATACATCGTCAACGGGTGCGGGGGTTGGCGGGTCATGCTTCCGTTCACCACCCTGCCCCACGTGTTCCGCCTTGCCTCGCCGGATGACAGCAGCGTCATCTTTTACCACCTCGGCGACGACAAGGAAAACCGCAGCGACGACATCGGCCCCGCACAGTACGGCTTCGGCGAGATCTACTTCCTCTGGCCGCTGCTGAAGGAAATGAAGCCCGGCATCAGCCTGCCAGGAGATGACGGCGAAAAAACCATCTTCCAGATGAAAGGCAGGCAAGGCGTCGACGCCCTGCTGGCCAGGCTTCACCGGGACAACTACCCGCTCAAGTCGCTGCTTCTGCAAGTCAGCGCCGACAACTGGGGACCGATGGACTACCTGCCGGAGGCTGTGGATTACTGGAATTCGCACTACGGCAACCCCACGATTCGCTTCGGCACGTGCGGCGAGTTCTTCGCCGACGTCGAGAAGCAATACGGCCCGGCCATCCCCACCATCAAGGGCGAACTCACCTGCTCGTGGACCGAACATGTTCTGACTAACGCCGCAGCCACCGGCGTGTACCGGGGCGTCAAACGCAGTCTCGCCGACGTTTGCGCGCTGGACGCATGCCGAGCCAGGCCCTCGATATCAAACGCGGAATGGTCGCGCGTGATGGAGCAACTGCTGCTCTACTGCGACCACACCTGCGGCATAAGCATGTGGGACTGGGAAAAGAAGGTCGCATCATACGGCTCGTTCTGGGACGAGACCTTCGACACCGTCCGCCGGGCTTGGCAAATCAACGCCGACTATGCTCACGGCGCCCGCCGGGGCGTCGAGGCCATGAAGAGTCGCCAGGCGATAGAGCTTTGCAGCGACGACCCGGACCTTCCCAAGACCGTGACGGTCTTCAACCCGCTGTCGTTCGGCCGGGATGGCATGCTGTCAATAGTCACCAGCCAGAGCAATCTGAAGCTGAAGATGGGCGAGGGGTTCGTTTCCGCCGATTCCAGGCCGATCAACCCGGCGTTGTTCCTGCACAAAATCTGGTGCAAGGACATGGCGCCCTACGGAACGAAGGTTCTGGCGGCGCTTGCGGAGGCGCCTGCGCCTGGGCCGGCGGTTTACGCCAGCGAGGGTTGGAAACTGGCAGGGCCGGACCTGGCCGTCGAAATAGATCCCGCCTCGGGCGGCGTGCGTTCGATGCGAACCGCATCCGACGGCACGGAATGGGTTGACGCCTCACGGAACACGCTCAACCAGGCGTTGTACTTCAACGTTGACGGCGTGCACCAGACTGCCGTGAGAAATGGTCTGGATGAATCGCTTCAACTCCAGCCCGCGACCGTCAAGAGCGTTCGCCTGCTTGGCGGCAGGGGCGGCCTGCATCACGCATCGGCGATTGTCGAAGTCGTTCTATTGGCCCGGCGGGAAATAACCCTCGAAACGCAGTACATCCTTGACGCCTCGGGACTGAGCATACGCAACCGCATTCGCAAGGTTCATACGCTGGACAAGGAAGCATGCTACTTCGCCTTCCCGATGCGGATGGACGGGGAGTTCCATTTTGACGTCGAGCAGCAAGGCCAGACGACGCGGTTTCCAGATGAGCGCCTGCCGGGTTCGACCAACCACAACCTCGCAGTGCAGGATTTTGTAAGCGTTTCGGATTCGCAGCGCCACGCGGTGCTCACCACCCGCCAGGCCTGCGCGATGTGCCTGGGCAAACAGGTGCACTACCACTTTGGGCTCGATTACCCGGCCATCGAACGCCCCACCGTGCTGTTCTACGCCTTCAACAATCTGTGGAACACCAACTGCCCGCTGCACCAGACGGATGAGCTTGTATTCGAGTACCACGTCGGCCTGCACAATGAAGCGTTCAGCGCGTCGAAGGCATACAGGACGGCAAGATCGGCAACTCACCCGCTGGAAATCATCCCGGGCGACCTGACCGCGCAGGGTTTCAGCAAGAACGGCTGCAATCTGCTGGAGTGCTCGGCGGACAACGTGCTGGTCGAATCGCTTCGGCCAATGGATGGAGGCGTCTGGCGCGTGCGACTGGTCGAGGTTGACCGGCGGGCGACCAGGGCCACCCTCAAGTTCGCCGGGCGGCTCAAGGGGTGTTCCACAAGAGCAGAAAGTGATAATGATGAGTGGCGGCCTGCATCGGCAGATGGTATAGTTTTAGACCTTGGCCCTGCCGAAATGAAAACAATCCTGCTCAGAACAAACTGAGCGCGGCGGACCCTTTTTTGAAGGATGCAGTGAAGATGAGCATTGGCGTGGGCATGATCGGTTGTGGCGCGATGGGCCTTTCGGTGGCGAAACTGTTGCTCAAGGAATCCTCCGAGATTCAGCTTCGCGGGCTGTGCGATCCGCTTGAGTCGTCCATCAAGACGTGCAAAGAGCAACTGGGCGTCGATGCTCCCATTTACGATGACTACCGCCAGCTTCTGGCGCAGAAAGACATTCAATGGGTCTTGATCGCGTCATGGAACTGCCACCACTTCGAGCAGGTGATGGCCGCCTTCGACGCGGGCAAGCACGTCTTCTGCCAGAAACCGCTGGGCATCACCGCCGAAGAATGCAGCCGCATGTACCACCAGTGGAAGAAGACCAACCTTAAGTTCAACATCGGCTTTACCCTGCGGTATTCGCCCCACTATCGTAAGATCAACCAGCTGCTGCGCGAGGGGGCGATTGGCGACATCATCAGCTTCGAGTTCAACGAGACGCTGGACTTCAACCACGGCGGCTACATCATGGGCAACTGGCGCAGGCTCAAGGCCAACGCCGGCACGCACCTGCTTGAGAAATGCTGCCACGACCTTGACCTGGCCAACTGGATGGTCGCAAGCAAACCCAGGCGCGTGGCGAGCTTCGGCGGGCTTGACTTCTTCACGCCTGCCAACGAGCGCCACATCGCCCGCATAGGCAGGGCCAAGGACAACTCGCAGGCGTACATGACTTGGGACACCGACGCCAGGCCCAGGCCCTTTTTGAACCCGTTTACATCCGACAAGGACATAATCGACAACCAGGTTGCGATTATCGAATACGAAAACGGAATACGCGCGTCGTTTCACTGCAACAGCAACACGGCCATACCTGAAAGACGTATGTATATTTGCGGTTCCGAAGGAACGCTCAGGGCCGACGTGCTTACCGGCTTGCTTGAAATCAAGAGAATCGGCTTCGACACCAACATTGAGCGGATCAAGACGGGCCATGGGGAAGGTCACGGCCACGGCGACCAGGTGCTCGCCGCGGAGCTCGCCGACAGCATGCTAAACTCCGGCCCGGTCGCGGCAAGCCTTGAAGACGGGCTGTATTCCGCCTTCACCGCCTTCGCCATCGACGAGGCCATGGACACCGGAAAAGTCGTCAGCCTGGACAAATACTACCAAATGCTGAAGTAGCCGGCCTTAAGCCGGATCGGCCGACGTGGAGCAGGCGCATGCGCATCGACGTGCATGGACATATTGGGCGGGTCATGCCGGACCGGCGGGAATTCATCGACGTCACCGCGCTGATCGCGAAGATGGACGCATGGAAGATCGAAAAAACGGTCGTCCTTCCTCTCAGTGAGCATCCCGAGGGCGCTTATCTTCAGTGCAATACTGAGGATGTAATCGCCGCCTGTGCGTGGAATCCGCGCCGGCTCATCCCCTTTTGCCTGATCGACCCGCGTTACGGCAACGACCCCCGGATTGATTTCACGCACCTGCTTGAGGAATACGCATCACGAGGCTGCAAGGGCGTGGGCGAGCTTCTGCCCAAGATGGATTTCGACGACGAGCGATGCCTGAACCTCTACCGCCAGGCGGGCCGGTTCGGCATGCCCGTGCTGTTCGACATGCAGGACCGCCCCAACGGTTACGGGCTGCGCGATTCGCTGGGCATGCCCCGTCTGGAGCGGGCGTTGCGGGCCTGCCCCGAGACCGTCTTCATCGGCCACGGACCTACGTTCTGGGCCGAGATCTCAGCCGAAGTTCCGCCCGACCAGCGCTCGGGGTATCCAAAAGGCCCCGTCACCGCCGGCGGCGCCGTGCCCCGACTGATGCGGCTGCACGAGAACCTGTGGGCCGATCTCTCCGCCGGTAGCGGGTACAACGCCATGACCCGCGACCGCAACTTCTCGATCGAGTTCCTCGACGAGTTCCAGGACAAGCTGATGTTCGGCTCCGACTCCTGCCGCCGCAGCGACGCCGCATCGCCATGCCCGATAGCCGACTTCCTTGACGAGCTTCGGCGCTCGGGAAGCCTGCGGGCGGAGGCGCTGGACAAGATCGAAAGCCTCAACGCCACCGCCCTGCTCAAGCTATAGGAATCGCCCGCGCATGCTTGCAGCCCCGCCGGGGCTGATCTACAATGCCTGCCCGAAAGCCCAAGGAGGACCGCGTGTTCGACCGCCAGACGTTTCTGAAGACCGTCAACTTCGACAAGCCCGATCGAATCCTGATGACGTTCCACATCAACAGCTCGTGTTGGAACAACTATCCCTGCGAGGCGCTGTGGGATCTTCAGGAATCGCACCCGATTCTGTTTCCGAACTTCAAACGCCCCGCCGAATTGAAGGTCGATCATATTCCCGAGGCCTGGAAGGACAAGCCGTTCACCGACCCGTGGGGCTGCGTGTGGGAAACCACCATGGACGGCATTACCGGCTCGGTTCACCAGCATCCGCTGGCGGACCTGACCAACCTTGAGAGCTACCGCCCGCCAGATCCAAACAAGACCGACGGCAGATGGCCCGTCGATTGGCAGGCGGTGAAACAGAACCTGGCGCAGGCATCAAACGCGGGGCTCTTGCCGGAATACGCCATCCCCCACGGCCACACCTTCCTGCGGCTGGTTGATCTTCGCGGCTACGAAAACCTGCTCTTCGACATGGTCGACGACGACCCGAGGCTGCACCGACTGATCGACATGATCGAGCAGTTCAACCTCGGCGTGGTTGATAACATAATCAGAAGCGGCGCCGAACTCGTGCTCTACCCCGAAGACCTCGGCATGCAAACCGGGCCGATGCTTTCGCCCGAGCACTTCCGCAAGTACATCAAGCCGTCGTACAAGCGAATCATGGAACCGGCGCGGCGCAAGGGATGCCTCATTCACATGCATTCCGACGGCGACATCCGCCTTCTCGCCGACGACCTGATCGAAGACGGCGTCAAGATTCTCAACCTTCAGGATCTCGTCAACGGAATCGACTGGATCGCCGAAAACCTCGTTGGCAAGGTCGCCATAGAGCTTGATCTGGACCGCCAGACCGTCACCCCCAAGGGAACCCCGGCCCAGATTGACGACCTTGTGCGAACCGAAGTGCAGCGCCTTGGATCGAAAGAGGGCGGGCTGATGATGATCTACGGCCTCTATCCGGGCGTGCCGCTGGCGAACGCCAAGGCGGTCATGGACGCGATGGAGAAGTACTCGACCTACTACTCGGGCTGATCGCCGCCGGGCAGCAGCATAGCCGCCGCCCCAATGGCTGCGATAATCTGCACGATGGTCGCGAATCGCTTCGTGGGCAGCTTGCGAAGAACCAGTATTCCAACCAGCGCGCCGGCGAGTATCAGCGGCGCCAGTATCAGGTTCATCCCAATGCTCTGCGGGTTCACAAGGCCAAGCTTCTGGCTGAAAGGAACCTTGAAGCAGTTGAGCAGCAGGTAGTACCACGCGCCGGTGCCAAGAAACTGCTCTTTGGGCAGGCGCATGGCGGCGAGGTAAATCACCATGATCGGCCCTGCTGCGTTCGCCATCATCGTCGTCACGCCCGCCAGAAGGCCGATGCAAACCGGAAACAGCCAGTGTTTGGGCGTCTCGATATCCTTGCCCCGGTTGCGCCACCACGTGAGCCCCAGCACGGCCAGGATTATCAGGCCGATTATCGGTTTTAGCTGGCTGTCTTTCACCCAGTCCATGGCAAAGTAGCCAAGCACAATGCCCGCGGCTGCACATGGAATCAGGCGAACCAGGTGCCACCATTGCGCATGACGGCGATACACCGCCACGGCCACAAGATCGCCGAATATCAGCATAGGAAGAATCAGGCCCGTCGAAGCCTTGGCGGGAACCGCAAACGCCGCAAGCAGCACGCTCAGAACGCCGATGCCGGGTATGCCCGTCTTGGATATGCCGATGAACAGGGCCGCGAGGCACATTACGCCCCAGCCCACCCACTGCTGATCGGTTGTAAATAGCACTGCCATGATTAAGCCGGGCGATTCTACCCCTTCGTGGCCGGACTGTCGAGCCGCGGCTGGGGCTATCTTTTCGGCGGAAAGCTCCTGCCGGTAATCGCGCCCAGATTCTCGGGGATATCCCTTCCGCGCATCACCGGCGCCAGCGGCGCGATTGTGGACATGATGAACGTCGCCGAATTCCGGTAGTTCAGCGACCCGTGGGTGGACGCCATCGTCACCGCCCCGGCGAATGACGTCGAGCCGCTGTACCATTGATCGTGAAGCGAGACGATCACGTCGGGGACGTTTCTGGCAAGCGCGAAATGCGCCCGCCACAGCCTCTCCAGTGCGGCCGGGTACTCGTGCCTCGCCGTGGCGGATAGAAGTTCCTCGGCGTCGTAGAAACCGTCGGCGTCCGCCTGCATGTCGGCCAATACGCCAAGCAGCTTCAGCGGATCGCCCGCCTGGGGCGTGTACGAATAACGACCGTCCTTGCGGGCGATTGTGGCCCGCGAAACGCCCCCGCCGTCGCGCGGCGAGGCCAGAACCACCACCTGATCGCCGTCGGCGTAACTTGCCAGATCAACGCCGGGAAGTTCCATCAGGTCTGCGGCAAGCTCATGCGGCGAAAGCGTGTGAAGCCCCACGTACGTCTCGAGTCCGAAGCGTATGTACACCACGTCGCGCGGGCCGTCGAGCCGCGTGTGGTCGCGCCAGCCCTTGGCTTTAAGAAACGCCTCAAGGGGTATTCGTTTGCACGTGGTGCAGCCGTGACCATGATCGGCAGTGAGCGTTATCTTCACCAGCCCGCGCGATTCATATATCAGACGATGAATGAATTGTTCAAGCTGGGCAAGGCTTTCAATCTGCCCCGCCCTTCCTTCCTTGGTGCTTATGCCGGCGGATGTGACGAAATACGCCAGGAACTCCTTGCGGTTGGATTTCTCGAAACTCTTGAGCGCGTCTTTGAGTTCACGTTTGAAGAAGTGCTTCGGCCAGACGTAACCCAGCGCATCCCAAAGCAGCGGCGCGCGGTAGTCCAGGCAGTCGTTGTACGGCTGGTTGTCGCCGGCGAGATACGCGCATGACCCGCCGACGATCCTGTTGCGGCGGTTGCTGAAGTACCGCGCCTCGAAACCGTCGCAGGGAATGCAGCCGAGTATGTCAACCATCGCCAGGTCGGTCATGGCTGGGTACGGCGCTATCACAAGCGACGGCGGATGGAACATTCTCAACCCGCCGGCCTGGTAGTAATCGTTTATCGTGTCGAAGCCGTAACCATCGAGGATTATCACCACGTGGCGGGCATGGCTGGTGGCGACGGCGTCAAGGTTGATCTTCTCGACGTCGCCGGGCGACCGCTGGTATCCGATGTGCGTGATTCGACCCTGCTCGTTGGCGAACATGTAGAAGTCGTTAACACCGTCGCCGCTGGTGTCGAACGCGCTGGCGGCGCCGGCCTGCGGCGAGGGAGGCCGGAACATCGGCCCCGATGAGCACCCGAACGTCAGCAGGACCCAGATGCAGGCGACAAACAAGCAGCAGTTTCGCTGCACGTATCTTCCGTTTGGCAACATCACAACTCCAGCCGACGGACATGCTTACCCGCCGGAAGGCGATTATATCTTTTCAAGTCTAGCCGGGTAACGTAATCTCTACAGGCATGAAGGCCGTGGTGTACAAAGTCAATCCTGCCGGTTGGGCGCTGTGCCGCCTGCTTCAGCGCGCCTGGCCCAGTTGCCTGTGCACGCGGCTCAACGGCCTGTCGCTGCGCGAACTTCCCGCGCCCCCGCTACCCGGCGCGGACTGGGTGCGATGCAGAACCCTTTTGGGCGGCATCTGCGGCACCGACCTGAACATCATCGCCCAGCGCCAGCCGCCCAATTCGATACTCCAGGCGTTCAGTTCCATGCCGATGGTGCTTGGGCACGAGAACGTCGCGGTTGTCGAGCACCTCGGCCCGCAAGTCCCAGCCGAATGGCTCGGCAAGCGGGTGTGCGTTGATCCATCGCTTGGCTGCCGGCAGCGAGGCGTAAGCCCCCTCTGCCCCCAGTGCCGCAAGGGAAACTACGGCGCGTGCGAGAGCTTTTGGGGCCCCGCCGGCGGAAAGTGTGACATCCCCGCAGGAACAAGCATCGGTTACAACAGCGCCACCGGAGGCTCGCTTGGTCAGCAGTTCGTCGCTCACGTCAGCCAGCTTGTCGAGGTTCCCGGCCCCATCAGCGACGAGGAAGCCCTTCTGACCGATCCCATTGCGTGCAGCCTTCATTCCGTGCTGCGAGCCAGGCTTGATGACGCCGCGAAGGTGCTCGTGTACGGCGCGGGCGTGCTTGGACTTGGCGTAGTAGCCTGCCTTCGGGCCACCGGGTACACCGGCTGCATCGATGCGATTGCCAGAGGCCCCAACGCAGCACTCGCCAAAACCTTCGGCGCCGATGAGGTCCTTTCGCTGCCGCCCGACCGCCGGGCGAGGTTCGAGGCAATCGCCGCGCGCACCGGCGCACGAATGCACCGCGTCAGGTTCGGCAACTTGATGCTTTCGGGCGGGTACAACCTGGTTTTCGACTGTGTTGGAACCGCATCCTCGATTAACGAAAGCCTGAAATGGGCCGCCTCGCGGGGCCAGGTTGTGATTATCGGCACGGGCGCCGGCGGCAGGATGGACCTTACGCCGGTGTGGTTTGGCGAACTGGAGGTAATCGGCGCGTACGGCCGGCAGGATGAGCACTACGACGGCCGAAGAATTTCGACCTACGCGCTTGTTCACAAGCTGATGCTGGACAAACGAATAGACGCCCGCCGCCTGCTCACCCACGCGTTCAGGCTTGATCAGTGGAAGACTGCCGTCGCCGCCGCCCTGAACAAACGAATCAGCGGCGCACTGAAGGTTGCGATCGACTTTCGGCAAAACTGATTCCGCGGGCATGGCGAAAACAAACCCGGCGTTGTAGAATATTCCGCGCGATCACAGAGGCCCTTTTCTTTACGGAACAATCCAATGTCAAACAACGTGCAAGTCGGCGTAGTGATGGGCAGCGACAGCGATTACGAAGCCATGAAGGCATGCGTGAAGCAGCTTGAGGCTTTCGGCATTTCTTTCGAGGTGCGGATTATTTCTGCCCACAGAACGCCGGCGATAGCGGATGAATACGCCGCCTCGGCAGCTCAGCGCGGGCTGAAGGTGATAATCGCCGCAGCCGGCATGAGTGCAGCGCTCAGCGGCGTGCTTGCCGCCAGGACCACGCTTCCCGTCATCGGCGTGCCTATGCCCGCCGGAACTCTCGGCGGCGTTGACGCTGCCCTCAGCACCATGCAGATGCCCCCCGGAATTCCAGTGGGATGCATGGCAATTGGCGGCGCCCTGAACGCCGCGATTTACGCTGCCCAGATTATCGCCCTTGGCGACAAGGACCTGCGCGCCCGGCTTGAGCAGTTCAAACAAGAACAGACTGGCAAGGTTATCCAAAAGGACAACAACCTTAAGGCTGGCATCTGACCGAGCCTTGCCGATCACTGACCCGGTTCACAAACGCCTAATGCTTTCTTGCGAACGTGCCGATAATACTTCTGGTGCGATAGTAAGGAATCTGTCATGGTTTACGGTGAACTGGATAATCTCACTGGCGGCAAGAGCGAGCCCCCCACAAGCAAGTGCATTGAAGAGCAGCGTCGTCGTCAGCTTGACGTAGTGCTTGAGATTCGCCGCTTGCTCTCAGAAGCCACCCGTCGCTCTGCCGAAAAGGCCGCCTGAGCACCGCCATTGCGAATGTCGTAACCGCCGCGTCAGCCTTAACCCCCATTGGCGTCCGCCTCGTCGTCGTCATGTATTTGCGACGCGCCCCATAGCACGCATTTACATCCAAGCCACGCAACCAGCCCAACGCGAAAGCTTGACTGTTATTGTGACTAGAGTTGCTTTCTGCACGCCTCCACCAACTCTGACAGGCTGCCCGATGCAAGACAGATGGTGGTATCAGCGGCCCCGTAATACACACGGATGCGGTCGATTTCGTAATCGGGAATGGCTCCGCAGGCAAAGACGACGTTGCTGACGTGGCCGGAAAGCTCATACGGCGCATCCGGAGTCAGAATCCAACTCCGCATCTTACCGATTACTCTCGACGGGTCTTCAAGGTCTAACAGAATCGCCGAAAGGGAATACCGGCTGTCGGCGCAGGAACGCAGGACGCCGTGGATAATCACCAACCAACCTTCATCCGTTTTGACGGGAGTCGTCGGGCCGATCTTGTAGGACCCGGGAAATGGTCCATACGGTTCGACAAGCGGACGATGATCTCCCCAATACAGAAGATCAGGTGAAGCACTCAGCCAGATCGAACCTCTCTCCTCCTCGGCAGTGGCCAGGTATGGACGATCCAGCCGGTAGTACCGCCCGCCGATCTTTTCCGGAAAGAGGCACGGAACACGATTGGGCGGCAAGGCGATGCAGGAGAGGAATTCCCGGGTTTTCCAGTCCTTTGTTCTCTCCAGAAGGGCCGCCGGTCCGGTCGGTCCCTGCCCGGGACGAACAATATAGTACATGTTGTCGATCTTGGTTACGCGGGGATCGATGCACCACCAATCGATAGTGTTATATGGGGCCTCGGTGCGCCCGGTAATAAACGGCTCGGGCGCTATTTCGAAGTGTATTCCATCTTCGCTGGTTGCGATATGCATTCCCGCGGCGTTTCGTTCCCCAAATGGAAAGCCCCGATATGGAACCGAGCAAAGCAGCAGTGTTTTGCCCTCGTGCATCACCTGCCCGCAGTTCATAATGGCGTCGGCGGGAAAGGGGCAGTCCTTCGGCCGGATGATAGGATTTGCCTCATGGCGATGCAGAATGAACTCGTTTAAGAAGCCCATGGAAACCTCCTGTTACATGGTCGTTATAGTCATTCTTCGATAAAGTGCAATACCCGCGCATCACTATGGTCCCATATTGAATGGGCACCGTTACGAACCGCACTTCCTTCGTAATTGGGGACGTTTACCATTTTCGTTATTGTCCTGACGTCACCATTGCCCCTGTACATCTCTCCAGATATCCAGCTCGACGCTAAAGCCCGCATGGCAATGCGGGGACCTGACTCCATGTCGCGGAGCGACACCTCGCCGTTGTATGTGTTTTTTGTGTATCACAACCGAACCACAACAGCAAACGGCGTGGATTAGCTGCGCGATAGTTGTTGCCATGTCCTCTGTTTCTTGACAGCAGCGGCGGTTGGGACTTACGATGATGCGGACGGTCGGGCGGACTGATTCCGTGCGGCCGCCCTTCTTCACCTTTTCGGGAGACGCCATGAAACATGCCATAGTCACGTGCGGAATTATCATGCTGGGTATCTGCTCGATGCTCCTGGGCCAAACGGAATCGCGATTGGAACTTGCGGCTATGAAGGAGGCGCCGATCGTCCTGCCGGCGGATGCGATTGCAAGCGAGAAGTACGCGGCTGAGGAATTCCAGCGGCTGTGGAAGATGGTCGCCGGGCAGGATTTGGCGATCTCGACTTCACCGGCGAGCGGGCCTTGCATCTGGATCGGCCCGAACGCCGCTGCGGCAGTGCCGGTTCGCACCGACGACCTGGGCGAAGAGGGGCTGCGAATCAGTATCGCGCCCAACGGAATCGCCATTGCCGGCGGGCGGCCCCGCGGAACGCTCTACGGCGTGTACGAGTTTTTCGAGAAGTACTTCGGCGTGCGGTTCCTCACGCACGATCACACGCACGCCCCCCCGGCCGCCTTTACCGCGCTGACCTGCGGGCAGCACGCCTTCACGCCTGTGTTTGAAAGCCGCTTCAGTTCGTTCGCCGAGACGCGGCGGAACAAGGAATTCAGCGTCCGCATGCGATGCAACCAGGTGGCGACCGAGGCCCAATATGGAGGCATTTGCAAGAACCGCACGAACAGCCACAGCTTTTTCCGGCAAATACCCTCCAAGACGTACGGCAAGGAGCACCCCGAGTACTACGGACTGGTCGACGGCGAGCGAAGATGGAACGTAGACGGCAAGGACGCCATGCCGATTCTCGGCAACCAGCCCTGCCTGACAAACCCCGACGTGCTGCGAATCGTGACGGAATCGGTGCTGGAACA
The DNA here is from genome assembly GCA_012729725.1 of Planctomycetota bacterium. GTDB lineage: Bacteria > Planctomycetota > Phycisphaerae > SM23-33 > SM23-33 > JAAYCO01. Next base: position 7,124 of record JAAYCO010000158.1, on the reverse strand, counting down.
GATCGAGAAACACCCGGACATACCCAATGTCTCCGTCAGCACGAATGACAATTTTCACTACTGCCGGTGCCCGGCCTGCGCCGCAATCGACGAGCGGGAGCAGTCCAACGCGGCAACGCTGCTTGCCTTCGTCAACGCCATCGCCGACGAGGTGGCAAAGAAGCACCCCGACAAGAAGATCGGAACGCTCATATATCAGTACACGCGCAAGCCGCCCAAGACCATCATGCCGCACCCGAACGTGCAGTTGCAGCTTTGCACCATCGAGTGCAGCCAGGTGCGCCCGCTGACCGACCCGGATGTGGACATCAACGTCGCGTTCTGCGAAGACCTCAAGGAATGGGGCCGGCGCAGCAAAGATATACGCATCTGGACTTATAACACCAACTTCTACAACTACCTTCTGCCCTGCCCGAACCTATGGAACATCGAGCCGAACCTCCGGCTGTTCGCCGCCAGCAGCGTCCGCGGCATCTACATGCAGGGAGCGGGCAACACGATCGGCTCGTCGATGTCCGACCTGCGGAACTACGTCACCAGCCGCCTGCTGTGGAACCCGCAGTTGAGCGGGCAGGAACTGATCGACGAGTTCTTGAATCTGCACTACGGGCCGGCAGCGCCGCCGATTCGCAGGTTCATTAACCTAGTGCACGACAACGCCGTGAAACGCGGCTGCACCAAGAACTGCTTCGCCACCGGCGCGGATTATGGAATTGATGACGAGATCGCGCTTGCCACGCTGGCGGCGTTCCACGAGGCGATGCAACTGGCCGACAGCGACGAGGTGCGGCAGCGAGTGGAGAAGGCATCGATCTGCGCCTATCGCGCCGCGGTCGAGGATGTGTGGAAGTGGATCTACGACGTGCCGAACGAGCGGCCCAACAAGCACGACGAACCCATGCCCGCCGGCACGATCCTCAAGACCCGCCCCTACGCCGCGATTCTGTTCAGGCTTTGCGAGAAGTACGGCGTGACGATGTGGGATGAACTGGTGAAGATCGAGACCGCCCGCGACTACTTCCGCAAGGCCTATCGCCTGAGCGACAACGAGCCGCTGTGAGGCAGCCGAGAGCAGACGGTCGGAGGAGTCTCTGACATGAAAGCACGAGAAGCCGCATCAGGAAGCCAACAGGGAATCTACGGCATCGCGGAGCCCCGGCAGGTGATTCGCCACGATGTTCCATACTTCCACGTAATCTACGCCCTCATAAACATGAATGAGGATATCGCGAAAACCCGCAACATCGCGCCACCGGACTTCAGGGTGTGTGGACTTCACACCATCGCTCAGTCGCTTTGTAGCCTCGCCGATGATCTCGAAGTTTCTCACAACAGCATCACGTGTCTTGCGATCAGACATAAAGGCATCGCGACCGCCGACTGTGTAATCCATGATGTTCTGGATCGCTTCGCGCATGTGAACCAGATACAGTCTGTCGCGGTTCATAGCTCCACCGCCTCAGCCAGCACTTCATCCCGAATTTCGGGATGGAGGGCGCGTTCGTTGACCACATCCACCGAGCTGTGCAAGAGGTCTTCCAAATCGCGGATCAATGCGATTCGGTCAAGCAGCGACCGATCCGGGGCCATGTATACAAGCAGATCGATGTCGCTGGAGGGCGTGTCTGTTCCGCGCGAAACGGAGCCGAAGATTCGCACACGGCTGGCGCCGTGCCTGGCGGCAATCTCCAGAATCTTGTCTCGGCGGCTTCGAACGTCATTCAGGGTAACCATGCTGCAATTCTACCTTCACAAAGTGAAACCAGCAACTCAACAATGACACGTCACAGGCCATGGTTGACGCTGAGTTATTGCAATATGATAATCCCGATTCGCTGCACATCAACATAAAGCAAGCCAAATGCTTATGCTGACGTGCCCGCATTATGCGCGTTTCACGATAGCGCCGGATGCCCGGGTGGCGGCGGAGGTTGTACGTCCTAACTGCGGCGCAGGTTAATGTATTCGGGCGAAGCGCGTGCGGCCAAGCAAAGCCGCTGCCCCAATTGCCAGCAGGCACATGGTGCAAGGTTCGGGCAGGTGCTGAGCTTGCATCCAGTCTGTGCCGGAGGCGCTTGTAAGGCCGCTGCCGATGATGGTCTCGTCGCCGGCGCGGATCATGACAATGCCCTCCCACTGGATCAGCGTTCGCATGGCGACCCAGGCGACGGCCTGCGAATCGCTGGTGTAAGAGTACACGTCGGCGTTTGCCTCCATGAAGACCTGGAACTCAAGGGGCTCGCCGAAGATGAAGTCGAAGTGCCCTATCTGGTCCAGCGGCATGGCCTCATGCTCGTCAAGCCACTGCAGGCCGTCCCACTGGCTGTAGAAGTCGAGGGCGTACACGCCTGCGTATATTTCAAAGCCTGAATGAGGCATCGCCACCGGCGCGGCCTGGATGGTCAGGCGATAGTCAAACCGCCCCGGGGCGCCCAGCAAATCCATCCGATCCGCCGGCGGAGCAATAGTGATGATGTCCTGCCACCACGCGCCGGCGTTGGCAAGGCCGTGACGTTCGCCTTGACCACGACTCATGGTTACCAGCTCGGCCCATCCATAGTTGGTGGATACCGAGACCAGTTCGCAGGGCATTGATGCAAAGGCGGTGACGGGTCCGCTGGAAGCCTCTTCGTCCAGATAAAGCCATTCCTCCCAGTTGTCGCACCCGCGGAGCGAGCCTACCGCGTGCAGCGACGGCGGCGCAAGCGTCGGCTGAGCTGAGACCACAGAAGCCGTCCCGAGCACGGCGGCCACTGCAACAATGAGCCAGGCAAAGCGATCGCGATGAGATTCCAGCATTGCTTATCCTGTGCAAAAGCCCTGCAATGGAACGTCAGCACGCCGGCGTGGTCAATTGCAGGCAGTTCTGTCGCGGCGGCGGAAGAATCCGCCGTTTGGAAGATCATAGCGATGGCTGATGGAGAACTTCCAATGCCTCTACCCTTTTGATGGCCGGATGACGCCGATTCAGGCGATTATCGATGAGTTGATCGGGAGATCCCCGCCGCGGCGGTAGTCCAGAAACGCGAGGAAGTGTTCTCGCCGGCGATGGTATTCGATAAAAAAAACCCGCGTCAATCGCCGGTGCTTGATGCTCCGGCGTGACGCGGATTTTTGTTATCGCAAATGCGATCAGCCGAGATTCTCTTTGTACCAGCCGATGGCGCGTTCAAGGCCCTCGGTGAAGAACACTTCCGGCTCGTAGCCGATGGTCTTGCGAGCAAGAGATATATCGGCTAGTGAATGTTTCACATCGCCCGCGCGAGGCGTGGTGTATTGCGCCTGCACGTCGATCTTCAGGAGTTTCTTGAGCAGGTTCAGGATGTCGTTAAGGCTGACTGCCTGGTTGCAGGCGATGTTCAGCACCGGCCCGTTGCATACTTCCGCGGGGGCGTTTGCGGCAAGCCAGTTGGCCTTGCAGACGTTCTGGATGAAGCAGAAGTCGCGGCTTTGTTCGCCGTCGCCGTAGACAAGCGGGGCCTGGTTGCGAAGAAGTCGGCTGACCCACGCCGGAATCACGGCTGCGTATGCGCCCTGGGGATCCTGATGCGGGCCGAAGACGTTGAAGTATCGCAGGCAGACGGTTTCCATCTTGTAGGCCGCGGCGTAGGCTTGAAGGTACGCCTCGCAGGCCACCTTGCTGGCAGCGTATGGGCTGATGGGCCTGGGGACCATGCCTTCGTGTTTGGGCGACACCGGCTGATCACCGTAGGCGCTGGACGATGCGGCGAAGACGATTCGCTTCACGCCCGCTGCCCGGCATGCTTCGAGCACGCTGATGGTGCCGTTGACGTTTGCGTCGTGGCTGGCCACGGGGTTTTCAACGCTGCGAGGAACCGAGCCCAGCGCCGCCTCGTGGAACACCGCCGCGCAGCCGCGGACTGCCTTGTCCACCGCCGCCCTGTCGCGGATGTCGCCTTCGATGAACTCGATGCGATCGGCGATCTGTGCGATGTTCTCGCGCTTGCCGGTCACGAGGTTATCCAGCACGACAACCTCATGCCCCTTTTCGAGGATATACCTGGCAAGGTTGCATCCGATGAAGCCCGCTCCGCCCGTCACTAGATATTTAGCCATTCGTCGTTCCAGTCTACCTTATATAATGTGTACCCTTCGCCGGCGGAGGTCTCAGCCGCCGATGCGACTTCGCTCAAACTCGATCACCTGATCAAGCGTCTGATCAAGCGTGAAGTGCGGCTCGAAACCTATCAGCCGCTTTATCTTCGTCAGGTCCGGCTTGCGAACCAGCATGTCGTCAAACGGCCTGCCGTACGCCTGCTCGTACGAAAGGTGCTTCTTTTTCGAAGACGAGCCGGTCTTGGCGATAACGCGGTCGGCGAGCTCGTTGATCGTGCAGCTTTCCGTCGTGCCGACGTTGATAACCTCGCCCACTGCCTTGGGGCAGTCCACCAGTTTCACCAGCGCGCCCACCACGTCGGCGACGTTGCAGAAGCACCGGCTCTGCGTGCCGGTTCCATATATATCGATGTCCTCATTAAGCAGGGCGTGCCTGACGAACCTTGGCACGACCATGCCGTACGCCCCGGTCTGCCGCGGGCCGACGGTGTTGAAGAATCGGCATATGATTGCCGGCAGGCCGAACTCATCATGGTATGCCAGCGCCAGGAACTCGTCCACCATTTTGCTGCACGCGTAGCTCCAGCGGGTGAACCGCGTTGACCCAAGCGTTGTGTCGTCATCCTCGCTGAATGGTATTTTCGTGTTCTTGCCGTACACCTCGGAAGTCGAGGCAACGACGATCTTCCGGCGGAACTTGTTCGCCAGGTTCAGCACGACCTCCGAGCCGTGGATGTTCGTTTCCATGGTATGCACGGGGCGGTCCACGATAAGCTGCACCCCCACCGCGGCTGCGAGGTGGAATATCACGTCGCTGCGATCGACCAGGGCGGTCATCGTGGATTCGTTCCGCACGTTTTCGCGGACGAACTGGAAGTCCTGTCTTCCTATAAGCTCGGCTATGTTGTCCGCGCTGCCTGTCGAGAGGTCGTCAACCACAAGCACGCGATGAGCGTTCTTGAGCAGGGCACGGCTTAGATGAGAACCAATGAATCCGGCGCCGCCGGTGATAAGCACGTTCATTCGAGATCCTTCTTTCTGGTGCAGAGGCCAGAGCATACACGCCCGGAGAGCGTTTGTGAAGGACCAGCGCCAAGGAGTTTGGGCCGGAATCTCAGCCTGCGATGGCGTCCCTGTCGCGGCATTCGCCGAGCACGGGATCCAGCGGCAGATATGCCTGCCATTTGCTGGCTGCTTCGAGCATTTCCTTGCCCTGCTTGACGTTCTCGATGGAGAGCTTGCCCGCTCGAACGAGGTCGTAGTACGGCCCGACATCCGTCTGTCGGTACAGGTTGGCGAACTGGCGGTAGAACTGCTCGCGGTCAAGCCTGGTGGGCACGACCGCGTGCATGGTGTCGAAGCAGGCATAGTCGTGCGTGAGCAGTTGCGACTGTTTCTGCCTGTAGAGGTTCGTGCCGGGCAGCGGCGTCAGGACGGTGAACTGCGTGTGCGTGATCTGCTGTGCGGTGACGTATTGCCTCAAGCGGGCGAAGTCTTCCACTTCCCAGTCTGGATCCACGATGAACGCGCCCCAGATTATGACGCCGTTGTCGCGGAGAATCTTCAGGGCCTGGTTGTTGGTGTTGGCGCTGTTGCTCTTGTTGACGTTCTTCAGCGCGTCGTCGTTATCGCCTTCGAGGCCAAGGAGGACGGCATATAGACCTATATCAACCCACTTTTCGACAAGCTCCGGATGCCTCACTATCGAGTCGGTCCGGCACTCCATTGAGAACCGCTTCTTGAGGCCGCGAGCCTTGATGAGGTCGGCTATCTCGTTCTCTCGCCGGTAGTTCATCAGGAAGTTGTCGTCAACGAAAGTTATGTGGTCGGTCTGGGCAGCCTCGACTTCATCAAGCACGCGCCTGGCGGACATCTGGGCGGTTCTGCCCTTGTAGAACTCCCACACCGAGCAGAAGCTGCAACGATAGGGGCAGCCCCTGCCGGTTGCGACGGAAGTGTCCGGCTTGTCGAACAGGAAGTAGTACTCGTTGCGGTACTTGGCGGTAAGATCGCGGCGAGGCAGCAAAAGGCGATCCATGTCGACCTTTTCGGAGGAGATGCGGTTGCGGACCCACTGGCCATCCCGGCCGCGCCAGATAATGTTGGGAACGTTGCCCAGGTCGCCGCCGCCATCGATCGCCGCGATCAGCGGGCCGAAGCTTATCTCGCCTTCGCCGATGGCGACAACATCCACCTCCGGAATGAGAAAATCCTCCGGCAGCAGCGATGCGTGATGCCCGCCGACGACGGTGAATATGTCGCTCGACATCGCCTTGACGTCGCGAAGCACATCCTGTGCGGCATATACCTCGGGCGTAAGGGCGGTGACTGCAACAACTTGAGGATCAAATCGCCCCACTGCCCCGGCAAGATCGCCGTCCACCCGCATGTCCAGTATTTCGACCTGGTGCTCTTCGCCAACTACGGCGGCGACAAGCTCCAAACCCAGCGGCTCGGGCATTGCCGCGAGCCTGAAACCTATTCCTTTTGAAAGGTATTCAGGATGAACAAACAGTATTCTCACAATCGCGATCCTCTTTCACCGGCGCTGACGCACCAGGAATGCACTACCATGGCGCTGACCTGAAGCCCCGCCAACCACCGGTCAACAAGCCGGGGGATTATATCCTAACAAATCCGCCGGTCAGTAGCAAAAATGGTTGCTGCCTTGCGAATTGCCCCATCTACAGCCGAGCCGGAAGGACGATGTATTCCGGCGCCGGCTTGGGCTTCTGCACGCCGGTGACTCTGCCGACGGCAAACTCGTCCCACGTTGGCGTGTTGATGAACGGCGCGACGAAGTGCGATACGAAAGACGAGTCGCCACTGGTCAAGTGCCCGCCCGTGTGACCCATGTCTGCCATGTGCGGCTGCCATGGAATCTGCCACAACTTCTTGTAAACCCCCGGCGCGGGAGAGGGAACATCAAAACCTATCCTGCCCGCCGAGGAGGTAAGCTCGCCGTCCATCGTGCCGGCGATGTTCGTGCCAAGCAGGAACCAGTCCCGGTGCGAGTAGTAACTGATGACGCCGCGGGCGCTGGCCCC
>JAAYCO010000157.1 GCA_012729725.1 Planctomycetota bacterium | reverse complement strand
GCCGTGTTGTAGATGCGGAAGTCGTCAATCAGCATGCCCGGCGTGCGGCTCTCGGTAGTGCCGGAGTAACCGCCAAGCTTGATCGGCAGATTGGACGCGCCCAGGCTGGTGACGGTGTTTGTGGCGGAAGCAATGTTCACCCAGTGGCGAAGCCTTATTGATCGTGCCGATGAACTGGCAGTGCTCATCTGGGCAGCAGACGGTTCTGAAATCCTCGACTACCGAGGCAGGCTCGATCAGCCGCTGGAGTGGGCGCACTACATCGGCGGAGCGAATCCCAAAGACCCTGTGCCGGGAGACCCGGACCGAGCAGCCCTTCACAGCCGGTCGTACGACTTCCGCGACAACCCGCCCCACCTTACGTACTCCGATCTGGCCCAGGTCGTCGGGGCGCTTAAGAGCACGGGACGAGAGTTGCTGGGAAAGCCTGTGTCGGTCGGCGCCACATTCGACCCGGGACCGGAATTCGCCAGAAGCTCGTTCAAATACGAACGTCATAGCGAGATATGTCTGACCCATTCCATGGGGCACGGCCAGAAGCCGTTCGTCGTCTGCTACGCCCGCCTGAAGGCGGATGATACCCCGTACGCAGCCTTTCCCAATGGAATTCCCGAGGGACTGCCGCTTGGCGCTTTCCTGGGCGGACAGGCTCAGAAATTCGCCGCGGACTGTGGTTTCGACTATCTCTGGCTGTCCAACGGTTTTGGCTTCGGTACAGAAACATGGGCCATGACCGGCCCGCTGTTTGACGGCGAGAAGTTTGCCCCCGCAAGGCGTCATGAGCTGGCCCGAGATGTTCTGAGTTTCTGGCGGCATTTCCGCCAGTCGTGCAACCTGCCCGTTGAGACCCGCGGCACGAATCTCTCGGTCGGCATCGATTTGGCATCCGACGCCACTCCTGCCAGAGAGCTGTACGCCGGCGGGTTCAACTTCGTCGTGCCTGTCAACAGCCCGTGGGCGGCGCTTGATAATGACTTCGGCCTGGAGATTGTCGGCGCGTTGTCGCGCATCGCCGTTCTGCCTGCCGATGCTCCCGAATACTCGTTTCGGTTCTACACGCACGACCCATGGTGGCTCAACAGCCCGTGGCTTGATCGATATGGCCGCCAGCCGCACGATATATACCTGCCCATGAGCATTGGTCGATTAGACGCGGACGGCTCAACACAAGCCGCTTCGCGCCTGGCTTTGCTTACGGTCGATGATTCCTTCGGGCGAATGCCTCCCGAAGTGCCCAACGAGGTCACGCCCCATCTGCTGCGGGCGCATGAAGACAATCCCGATGCGCCAGGCCCGGTTGTGTGGCTGTATCCTTTCGACGAGTATCATTACCTCACCTTCGGGGCCGAGCCGCGTTTGGAAGAAGTGTTCTTCTGCGACAACTACATGCGCGGCGTCATAAACGCCGGCGTGCCTGTCAATACCGTCGTTGGCACGCGGTATGCCGTGCGGCTGCTGGATTCGCAAAGGCTCGATAGCTGCATACTGGTCTCACGCGTTCCCGACGCCGGCGGCGATCTGTCCGCGGCCCTGCAACGCTGGATAGCCCGCGGTGGAAGAGCAGCGCTGTACGGCCCCCTGCTTCACGCGGATTCGGGCTTGTTGCAGATGCTCAACCTGAGTCAGGTCGAGGCGATTGACGGCCAACTGGAGCTTGAAGCGCCAGGCAACCATGATCAGCTTCGCATTGACGCACCCGCCCAGAGGTTGATTCATCGCCCGACACTGTGCGCCGGCGGGTATGCCCACGCACTTGCGGATGATGCGGACGCCGCAACCAGAGTTATTGCCTGGGTGAGTGCGGGGAATCGCCGGCGCGTTGCTGCATTGGCGCGAAACGTCGGTCGGGGACGTATTGCATGGGTGCGCGGAAGCAGCCGGTACGACCTGGGCATTGCCCGTTCAATAGGCGTGCCTGACGATCCCGATCAGTACATGCCTGGCGAGAGAATCTTTCGATGGGCCATGGCCCAGGTGGGCTTATCGATCAGGACTATCTCCGACCTCCGCGCGCAGCCTGAACCCATCAACACAATTGCGCGCCACTGCAACGGCTGGTTTTTCTCGGCATTCGCCCCGGACATGACCGTTGAAGTCGGATACCGTTTGCCTCAGGGCGCCCCGATATTCGTGGGCACGGAGGCGAAAATGTGCGATGGGCACTCGTGGTATCGAACGGGCAGGGCCTGGCATATGGAGGCGCGCATCTTCATCGAGCAAAGCGCTGGAACGGTTTCCTGCCGCGAGTCCTGCTCATGTGACATTGGCGCCCGCCGCCGCCTGATGGTGAAAGGGCTATCGGCGGCGACTGTGCGTTTCTACCCAGAGTCTCGTGAAGATAACGTGCGGTTTCTGCGGAATCCGGCGTATCCCTACTTCACAGGCGACTTCGCCGAGTTCACAGCCGGCCATGATTCGAACAGTCACTGGCTCGAACTGAGGAATATCTCCGGCCCGCTTCTTATCAGTTGGTGATCGGCCCCTGCGATAGTATCCGCTGCACCAGGCGAGGCCAGTCTTTCCACCGCCAGAATGCAGGCGGGTTTGTTGATGCGGGGCCACAGGTCGCGCCAAGAAAGACAACAATCTCACCCTGTCCGAGCTTGCGGCTGACGAGCAGCGGCTTGCCATCCGCCTCCAGCAGAACTACCGCGTCATCCGTGATCTCCAGATCGTGCCGGTAGTATACGCACGGCCGATCGCTCCAATTCAGGTCTTTGAGTGTTTCACAGACCGCGGCTATTTCAACCGGCCGGCTGGAGCCTTTGACATCCCAGGCGTCCGCGAGTTTGACGGGCAGCACGCGTTCGAGCAGTGTTCCCTGGTACTCGCCCTTTCCAAGCGAGAACAATCCGCCCAGAACCACCAGCCTAGCCCCGTCCCGCACACTGCTTATGAAGTCCCTCTGCAGAAATTCGGGCATGATTTCGCCGGGGCCGAACGGCGCGTCTATAAGCACGATGCTCTTTGCCCGAGACAGTGAACTGGCGCCGGGAAAGCTCTTGTACTTGAACGTGTTCTCGGCAACGATCGACTGTCGCCAGAAATCGAGGTCGTAGTTCCGCAGAGCTGAGCCTTCGACCCCGGCAGCTTTCAACGCCCCGCCGATGTCGTAGAGCTCGAAACTCATTCCGCGGAACAGCAGGTGAGTGTCCCGCTTGGGGGTTTGCAGTTCTTCCTTGTCGCCGGTCAGATCTCGCACCACTATGTTGTCGACGAGGGCATAGTATGGCCGGGGGGCGTAACCAAACGACCCGATCCGCAGCTTGCCGCCCTGATACTCGTCCCTGCCCAGCACTGGCGCGTCGGCCTTAATATATGCAGGATCCTGCATGTTGTCGATGTAAAACTCCACCCTGTCGTTGTCGGTGTCGAAACAGATCCTGTAGTGGATCCATTTGTGCTTCTCGACCCTGCCGATGGACTGATGGCCGACGGGTTCAAGCCTGAACCCTTCCATGCGGTTGGCGGTTGGCTGGGGGAAGTACGCCCGCCAATCCTTGCACGTGTCGTGCCAGAAGGTGCTTATGTTGTACAGGTCCAGCGTCAGTCCGATGGCCTGAAGGTTCAGACGCTCGGGGTCTATGAGAACGTCCAGGTCAATCTGGCCTTTGCGGCAAAGGGGCAGGTCGATTTCGGCATACCCGTCGCGGTAGGTGTTCGGCGTGATCCTGACGTGCAGCATGCCGTCTTTCACTGTGTACGTGCTGCGGTCGGGCGACGACGCCACCCGCCAGCCCAGATCGGCAAGAGAGCCGCTGGAGGCATCGTCGAAGCTTTCCTGATATATGATTTTGTCCTGCCCGAACGCAGCCGCCCCGAGGAGCATCATCATGATTGCTGTTCTTGCCATCACTTCGCCGCCCTATTATCTCTTCTCGAATCTAAACAGGACTATCGCCGCATCCACAAGCTCCGGCAGAACAGCGCCGTTGTTGTTGATCTCCAACTTGATCGCATGCGGCGCGGGATTGGGCAGCATTGCGAATGCTTCCGAAACCTTCTCCCCCGGATGCGGACGGGCCTGGACCACTATGTTCTTCACAGTCGCCGGCACTTCATGCCGCTGGCAGATGTAGTCTCCTGCCGGGAGGTTGATAAGGTGAACTGTCAGCTCACGATTCCCTGCAACCTTGCGCTCGTAAACAAACTGCTGCCAGAATATTCTCGGGCCGCCGGTGACAGTTATTTCCTTCATGCGGCGGTTTTCAGGAAGCAGCTTAAACGCGTTGTCGAAGTAGTATTCCGAGAACCGGGTCATGAACCGGTAGGACTTGTAGCTCTGGTCGATGCCGTAAGGCAGGGCCGACCATTCCCACCATTTGACGCCGGAGGCGAAACAGACGTACTGCGCCAGGTTTCTTGACACCGTGCCCGCCAGAAGGCCTCTCATGCTTCCAACCATTGGCTGGGCGCCGTGCGGCCGGACCCGCTGGCATGCATCCGTGAGGGCGGCAGCCCACTTCTGCCAGGTTGAATGCTCCTCCTTGCTGAAATTCAGCAGGTACTCGAACAGCACCAGCGAATTGGTTGACTGCTCAACCGAGTGCCTGGGGAAGTTCCTGAACTGCTCCGCGCTGCCGCGGAAGTTCGTGCCGTAGGCGAAGTCGGGATGCATCTCGGTGACGCCTCGACGCCACTGGGCGGTTGCCTTCTGGGCGGTCGCATCGGCGGAAGGGTATAGCTTTCGTGACGGGGCGCCCTTCCAGTCGTACCATTCCTGGGCATCGCCCGCGCGGTCTGCGTACAACGGATCGCAAGGTGCGTTTGGAATGAAGCTCCAGTCCCACCGGCAGCCGTCCCAGCCAAACATATCAACGGAAAGCCCCATTTCCTTGCCCCACTCGTACGCGAATTCGGGAGTGAACGCATTGGGCTTGCCTGTTGCGAAACGCCTGTCGCCATAGATCCTGCCGTTGTACAGCGACGGCTGGCCATTCTTGCAGTACTGGAACAGCTCGGGATTCTCCAGTCCCTTGCGATGGTTGAACAGGCCCGTTATCAGCGCGTAAACGCTGATCCCGTTTGAATGAGCGTCGTCAATAAGGGTCTTGAGGAATTTCTTTGTCAGGGGAGTCTGGTAGGCAGCCTGGCTTTCGGTGTGCGGATCCCACTTGTCTTCCTGCGGCGCCAGCCCTCCGATAGTGCTTGGCGCCCAGCAGTAGTACTCGAACGTGCCTATGTAGCCTCGTCTGAGCTGCTCAATCCAGGCAGGCTCGGTGCCTTCCTCCCACGCCATTCCGACGTTGAGTATGCTTATGCCGGCTGCGGCGGGCGCGAAGTTGGAGACAGCGCAGTACTCTTCCTTGCTATCAACAAGCGCGCCGTCCACAAACGCCTCGGTTCGGAACGTCATTCCCCAGGTCATCGGTTTGCCTTGCCACGCGATCTCGAACTTATTCGTGGACGCCGGCGCCAATTCCAGCTCGCGGGTGTCGATTATCTCTTCCCTGTCCACGCCCCAAAGAGCCTTGCTCACCAGCTTGACAGTCTTGGCGGACTGCGAGTTGTTGCTGAGGGCCACCGTCGTCACATTTTCTTGCCCTTCCTTGACAACGAGTTTCCTGGGCCAGACTTCGTCCAGGGTGATATCCCTGGGCTTGGGCAGTTGGGCCTTGGCAAGTTGCTCGACCTCCGCCAGCGCGCCGCCGGCGATCATGCTGAAGCTGAACTTGACCCCGCCGGGAACCTGCCGGTATCGAAGCTGCTTGTGCTGAAGCTCCATTAGCGTCAGGTCGTCCCTCCAGTCGTTCTTGAGGCTGCGCATCGAGTGTTTGATGGAGTTGAAATCCTGGCCTTCGGGCGCAATGAGGCCCAGCCCGATCTCATGCTTCGGATTCCAGGCGAATTTCCACGTGGGGCACGGGCTGTGAAGGCCCCTGTCGTAGACGCCGGGCACAAGCCTTTTGTCGGGGTAGAACAGGTTGCCGCGTCCGTCGCCCTTGCCGAGGTTATAGGCGGCTATGCGATAGTTGGCCTCGACCATGATTCTCTCAAACGACAGTTCGACATCGTGCTTGATCAGCGGGCTGGCGGGCAGGCACGTTATCGTGTCGGTGACGCTGCCGCCGATGAAACGCCACGTCAGGCGGAACGACACTCTTTGCGGGCTGTTCTCGATGACAGTGCAACTGACGTCGCCATCCGCTTGCGCGAAGACCTGCGGCTTGCTTGCGAAGTGGCCGATGTACTTTTCCGGCTCTCCGTCGGCGGCGAACGTCAGCCCGCCCTTGACGGACAGGCGGACAGGACGCGGCTGACCCACCGTAAGCGCCGAAAGAACATATCCCGCGTTGCCGTCGAATTCGGCTTCATACACCGAGTTCTTCACAACAAGCTTCTTGCCGTCCTGGGTCAGAGACACATCAGCCCCAGCCGCGGAGGCCCAAAGCCCAACAATTCCAGCCACCAACAGCATCTTCATAAATACTCCCTTTCGCACGGCCATCACTTGACACAACTGTGAACAGAAACGTCCTGAAGGTGCAGGAACGACTTGGGCAGAACCTCATGTCCACGCCACTGACGAATCTTGTCGGTGTAGTTCACGAGCAGCTTCTGGCCGTTTGAATAGACGGTCAGATACAGCCCGTCGTCGAGCTTCTCATGCGAGTCCATGAACTCCTTCTGGAGATGCCCCAACTGCTTGCAGCAGACGTTGTACATCTCGACTATGGTGTCCAGATGCGCCTCGGGGGCATTATCTCGCAGGTCGTATCTTGGAAGCGCCCCTGCCTCAAGCGCGTGAAGCAGGTAGTCTGGCTTCATCTCAAAAGCGGAATATGACAGGCAGTAGCATATCAGGCCGTGATAGACCATCTGGTTGAGCGGCACGCCCTCGCAAGCCAGGCCAAGTCTCTTGAGCGGCGAAGAGCAGAGATAGTGATCGGCAAGGCCGCGAGGGAACGGCAGCTCTATGGCTATGTCCGCCAGATCCAATATGTCCGGGCTGACCATCTCGTTGGCAATGCTTCCGAAAAGCTTTCGGGCGTAGGCGATATACTCGCGTATGGCCTCGGCGTACTGGCGCCTGTTGCAGCGATGCTCGGGCGCGTAGCACGATTGAAGAACACCAAGCACGTTGTCGATGTAGAACGGCCCCGTCAGATTCAGTTCCTTGAGCCTGGGCAGGTCTCGCGTGATCGTGCCATTCATCACCGCCTTGGGACACACTTCATGTGATTGCCCAGCCGGCCAGAAATTGCCCTTGGTGAAGCGTCCGCCGGGCCCCTGAAGCAGGCCGGCCTCCGAGAAATCCGGCGATATCCTGTATGAATCGCGGTAGTTCACGTGCACGCTGGCCATGTATCCCAGCTCGCGCGCGAACGCCATGAAGCGCTTAAAACCAGCCTCACCGCCGAACCGCTCCTCGATGGGGAAAATCGTCGGATACAATCCGTCATGCCCCTCGGTGTTGAATCCCGTGATGTTCATCCAGGCGGAATCAATGCCCAGATCGTAGAGCTTCCGGCAGAGCTTCATCGCCGAGTCGTACGTGTAGAACACCATCAGCTCGCAGTGCCCATCCGCAACCGGGCTGTAGTGCTCCGGCTCGTTGCGGGCGGGATACTTCTTGAAACCCATGGTCAACTTGCTGATGAACGACCTGGTCAGCCGATCAACATCCGGATTGGCCTTGGCCCGCTGGGCCAGCGTCGGAACGCCCTGCTCTTTTATCAGGTATTCACGATACGTCCTGGCGATTCCGGAATAGGTTGCCTCCGCGCCGGTCAGGAATACGTATCGCATGCTCCTGTCAACTGCATCCAGCTCGTCATGGCACGTGTCGCGGAAGGTGAAGGACGCATTCAGCGAGAACCTGTTTTGCCTGCCGTGCCGGGCCCTGAGGACTATTTCTGAATCGTGCCTGCCGTCCATGATGATCGCGGCATACGCTGCCTTGTTCACCACCATTCCATATAACGGCAGATGCGGCAGGTCCTCAACCGACGCCTGCTCGGCGAAGACTTTGCTTGAGTATGTCACCGGGCCGTCAACCCTGCCGTCGGCAAGCCGGTCGGCGACACATGGCTTTTCCATGCTGCCGGCCTGGGCGATGCCGCCGGCGTCGCTGCTTGTGTACGCTATCGTCGCGCCGCCGGCGTTGGGCAGGACGAGATATCCCGCCGTTCCCTGCGGCACTGCCGCGAATTCAGGAAACACCTCCACCCGCGATAGCTGGTAAACACACGGCTTCACTTCGCGCAGCGTGGATATCGGTATCCTTATCTCAACCGAGCCACCCTTGAGCAGGAACTCGATATTGAACGAAATACCGCTATCCGGATGCTCGCACTCCAGGGCGACCATGCCGGCAGGGAGGGATTTTTGCCGAATATTCCAGTGCCCGCCTTTCTGACAGAGGCAGCACAGTTGCCTGTTAAGGATGACATCGCGAACCCACATGTTCAGGAACACCGGGCCGCTTTTCCATTGCATGCCGTTTCGCTGGTCCGTCACCGCGAAGGATGCGTTTGCGGCATCTATCCGCACACTCAGAAACTCGTTGGCCAGGCACAAAGGCGCTGACGCTCCGGATATCATAAGTAAAACCCTTCTACTCTTCATTCATCATTGCGGCGACAAACTCCGGCCACTTGTCCCATTCCCAGAACGGGACTTCGTCATTGGAATACTCGCCGCAAGGCATTCCAAGGCATACTAATATCCTTCCCTTGCCATGATTCCTGGCCGCCATGAAGACATGGTCGCCGGCCTTGGCGAGTATTCGAGCATCCTTCTTCAACTTCAGGTCGTGCAGAAACCTCACTCGCCCGTCGCCTGCCGATGCGCCGTCGATCTTCTCACCTGCATCCAGTCTTTTCATGGTCCATGGAGAACCGATTTCGACCGGCATCGCCTTTCCCAGCAAGGCACCTTGAAACTCGCCCTTGTTCAGGGTGAACAGGCCGCCAAGAACCAGCAGCGTCGCTCCACGGTCAACACTGTGCAGTATCACCTTCTGAACGTATTCCGGAACCACCTCTCCCAGCGGCATGTCGGCCATGATGATGTACCTTGGCAGACTCGAGGGGCGAGGATGCGGCTTCTTGCTGAGGCGGAACTGATTCGTCGGCGACAGTGCAGCCCCGTATGTTTCCAGGTCGTAGTTCGTCGAGCCTGAAACCTTCAGCTCTTCCAATATGCGATCAAGCTGATAAGAACCAAACGCAATGCCCCTGAAGACGATGGCGGTGTTTTCGATTTTCGCGTCGGATCGCTGGCCGGTAATGCTCACGAGCCTGATGTTGTCCACTTCATTCAGAATCGAGCCGTTGGCCAGCCCGTAATTGCCGATCTTTAACGTGCTCTTTCCATCCTTTTCGGGGGCAAGCATTACGTCGGTGTCGATGCGGACGGGGTTTTCCATGTCGTCGATGTAGTATTCCATGGTCTTGGCGTCCACATCGAAAGCGACCTTGTATTTGACCCAGTTGGCGCCTTTTCGCGGAACATCTCCCACGGTCTTCCAGTCATCCGTCTTTCCCCACGAGTAATGGCGGCACCAACTGCCGTTGGCCAGGCCGGTGTAGGATGTCAGGACGTCGTAGAACTTGACCTGCAAACTCAGATGGTTGTATCCGGCGCCGTTCGACTTGGCCTCCCATGCGATGTAGCCCTGCTTGACGAACGGAATGCGGCGGGAGTACAGGCTGCCCTTGTACGGATTGAACTCGCACGTTGCCTGCAGCCTGCCGTCCTCGACGACGAAGTTGTCCTTTTCGAACTGCCTTTCCGCAGTCCAGCCAAGTTGCGAGAGCTGGCCGTTCTTGTCGAATGACTCTTCCCAGACGACCGTTTCGTCGGCGGCGGCGGGCAACGACAGCAGCATTAGCGAAGACAATGCCGCCAGGGATAAGGAATTACGATTCATCGTTTAATACCCGAGAAAGTCTGTGTGCGAAATTCGAGCGTCAGCCTGCCCGGCAGCCGCCAAGCCACTGATGGCGATCCACCACTGCGTTCAGTTACTCTCAAAGTACGACCATGGCTGGTACAGGCACGGACCCGTCCCATTCGGATTGCCCAAGCCATCCCATGAGATATCCATCGGGTCAACCCCGTCATCAGCAACAAATGAAACGTGAGAATCTATGTACAGGACGTTGTAGCCGTTGTTGTGCGCTCGCGGGTGATTCCATGCGTAGCGGTAGTCAAAGAAGTCGCTGATCAAGGCGTAGGGGTACGATCTGGTGTCCTGCCATAGCGGGGGCAGCGACATCTTGTGGACCGCCCTGGGCCTGTCCGTGTCG
>JAAYCO010000156.1 GCA_012729725.1 Planctomycetota bacterium | reverse complement strand
TTCACGTGGTGCGCGACGGAATTCCTCTGGCTGTGGCGATAGCCATGCGGGACGGCCAGGCCGTTTGCGTTCCATGGGCGGCCAGCGATCATCGGGCAAACGAATCGTGCGCCAACATGCTGCTTTACTGGCATCTTCTTGAGCATGCCGCGGGCGCCGGGGCGAAGGTCTTTGATTTCGGCAGAAGCACTGCCGGCAGCGGAACATACATATTCAAGAAACAATGGGGGGCGCAGGAACACGCGCTGCACTGGCACTATCTGCTCAACGACGGCGATTCGCCGCCCGGGCCGGCGGGAGAAGGCGGGGCGCATCGCGCGATCCGCGCGTGCTGGCGCAGGCTGCCCGTCGGCATTTCAATCATGATCGGCTCGCGGATCATTCGAAGACTTGCCTGATTTGGATGTAACAGTGTTTGCCAAGCGGAGGCGCAGTGCATGATCGGTGGATGGGTCAAAGCGATGACAATCGCCGTGCTGATGGTTGCCCCGGCATCGGCCAGAATCCCTGCGCATGCGTTGTGCATCGACGCCGACAACGACGGCAGAGGCGTGGGCTGCCCGCGCGGAGCGGACGCCGACGATTCCGACCCATCGACGGCGTCAACCGACGATCTGCTCGCCTGGATGAAACGCAACGATTATCACCCCGAAGTTATCTATTACGTATCGCCCGACGGCGACGATTCGCTGGCTGCGCCGGACGATCCGCGGAGGCCGTACGCAACCATCCCCGCAGCCATGCGCAGGCTCAGGGGCGGCTCGTGCATCGTTCTAAGAGAAGGCCAGTGGAAAGGCGACAGGCTGATCGCCGCCTACGGCCTGAAGGCCCCCAAGAACCGCCCCGCTATCGTGCTGGCGATGCCCGGCGAACGAGCCGTCCTCAAGGCGTCGTCAAGCTGCGTTGAAATGCGCAACTGCACCAACATCGTCATCGACGGGGCGGTGCTGACGACAATCGCCGGCGGCGGACACGGCGTCAAGATAAACGACTGCCAGCGAATCACGCTCAGGAACCTCGAAGTCTTCAGCCTTTCCCGCGGCATCTTCGGTGCTCAGGACATCAACAACCTGCTGATCGAACGATGCGTCGTGCGCGACAACGGCGGCTCCCACGGCATCTACCTGGGCAGCAGGGACAGGCCCAACAGCAACATCGTCATCAGAGATTGCCTCGTCTATCGCAACGCCATGCACGGCATTCAGCACAACGGCAGGATTCGCCAACTGGTTATCGAGGGCAACTCGGTTCACTCGAACACCCACGGCGGCCTGTCAATGCTGCAAGGCGTGTGCGGAGCAATGATCCGCGGCAACACGGTCTTCAACAACAACAAGCAGGCGGTGATCTTCTTCTGCTACGACGACAAGCCCAATAGCGGAATCATTGCCTACGACCAGAACGACAACATCGTCGAAGACAACATACTCTGGGTCGGCAGATACGACTGGCGCAAGCAGACCGAGCAGCCCGCGCAGCACGCTGCCATCGAGATGCGTGACGGCACTGCCGCCCAGATCATTGAAATGAACAACAATGTCTTCCGCCGCAATATCATCGTGACGGTTCAGGGCGCCCCCGCCGCGTTCAGCAGGCCTTCTCTGGCGGCAGGAACGACGTTCATCGACAACACCTTTTTCCGTGCCGACGGGCCACAACGGGTAATCGACTGCCGACAGCAGTGGCATGACATAACCGCAGCCGCGGGGCTTTGCGCGGGCTTCACCGGCAACGTGTTCGCCAGGCCCGACTTCGCCGATGTCTCGGTGACGTACAGCAACACCCCGGAACTGTTCGACTTTTCACTGCCCGCCCAGGGGGGCCGATGAATGTGCGGAATATGCGGCATCGTCGATTTCGCCTCCAACGGGGAAGATTTCTCCCACAAGATCGACTCGATGGTGGACGTTCTGCGCCACCGCGGGCCAGACGGCAGGGGAATGTGGCGATGCCCCAGTGCAGCCCTTGGTCACGCCAGGCTGTCCATCATCGACCTGAGCGAGGGCAAGCAGCCGATGTCCAACGAGGACGGCACGGTGTGGATTACCTACAACGGCGAGATCTACAACTTCAAGCAGATACGCGGCGAACTTGAGGCGGCAGGCCACGTGTTCCGCACGAAAAGCGACACCGAGGTGATCGTGCACCTTTACGAGCAGGAAGGCATCGACTGCGTTCGCCGCCTGCGGGGCATTTTCGCCTTTGGCATATGGGACTCGCGCTGCAACAGCATGTACCTGGTGCGCGACCACCTTGGCGTCAAGCCGCTCTACTACACCGTTCACAACGGCAGGCTGATATTCGCCAGCGAAATAAAGGGAATTCTGGCGCACGGCGGCGTGCCTCGCGAGGTTTGGCCCGAGGCGCTTTCGGATTACCTGACGTTCCTCTACGTGCCCGCGCCCAAGACGATGTTCAAAAACATCTACAAACTGCCGGCAGCACACTGGTTGCGGTTCAACGCAGCCGGGGACAAGGTCAGCCGCTACTGGGACCTGCCGCACAAGCAGGCGTGGCGAGGCACGCGCCAGGAGGCGGAGTCGCGCCTGGTCGAAACGCTGGGCGAGTGCGTCGGCATGCAGCTTGTCAGCGACGTGCCGCTTGGGGCGTTTCTCAGCGGCGGCGTGGATTCGTCATCCGTCGTGGCGATGATGGCCACGGCGGGGCAAAGCCCGCTTATCACCACCAGCATCGGCTTCAACGAACGCAAGTACAGCGAACTTCAGTACGCCCGGCGGGTGGCAAGGCAGTTCCGAACCGTGCATCACGAGCAGATTATCGAGCCCGATGCAGCCTCGGTTGTCGAAAAGCTCTCGTGGCACTACGACGAACCGTTTGCGGATTACTCGTCCATACCCACCTTTTATGTCTCGCAGGCGGCCCGCAAGCACGTAACCGTCGTGCTTAGCGGCGACGGCGGAGATGAGAATTTCGGCGGCTACAGGCGATACTGGTTCGACCTTGCCGAGCGGCGGGCGCGCAGGCTGATTCCGCGGTTCATGAGGCGCTGGGTGCTGGAGCCCATCGCGTGCATCTATCCCAAGGCAGACTGGCTGCCCAAGCCGCTGCGGGCGAAGAGCACGCTTGGCAACATCTGCGTGGACGCGCCCGAGGCGTACTGCCGAAGCGTGGGCGTTCTGCGCGACGCCGCCAAGCCCGCGTTCTTCTCAAGCGATATCACCGCCTGCCTGAACGACTACCGCTCCGCGGATGTGATACGTTCTCACATGGAGGCGGCCCCCAGCGGAAACGATCTCGACCAGCTTATCTACACCGATCTCAAGACGTTCCTGGTGGACGACATCCTGGCGAAGGTGGACCGCGCCAGCATGGCGGTCGGGCTTGAGGTGCGAGTGCCCCTGCTGGATTACACCATGGTCGAATTCGCCTGGTCGGTGCCTTCGCACTGGAAGATCGAGGGCAACAGCGGAAAGGCCATCTTCAAGTCCGCTATGAGCGGCATGCTGGACCGCGACCTGCTTTACCGGCCCAAGCAGGGCTTCACCCCGCCCATCAAAGAGTGGCTTCGCGGCCCGCTGCGCGACATGGCCGGCGACATGCTGCTTGGCTCATCCCCCCGCTACGCCGACTACATCCGCCCCGCTGCAGTTCGATGGGCGTGGAACGCACACCAGTCGGCCCTGCGAAACAACGAACCGCTCCTGTGGGCGGTGCTGATGTTCGAGATGTGGGCAAGACGGTTTCTCGCGCCGTAGAGCAACTGGCATGTTATTCCAGGTTCTTCATTTGCAGGCACTTACGGAACCGCCAACAGCGCAGAATCTCGCCACGTTGGCGACATTGCGTTTTGTCAAGCCTGGCAATTCCAGGAATATGAACGGGTGTGGAATTCGTCACTGGAGGCATACATTATATACATGGTCGGCCGGCGGTCCGGCGTTCTGAGGCCGGGGTTTGCGGATTTGCTGTTGTCTTTGGCAAAAAATTCGGTGTGAGTCATTGACACGACTTTGTTGCCGCTTCTACAATGTACTAGGCGTGGTGCTGCCACTGCGGAGAAGGAAGTACAAGCTGCCATCATCAGATTCACAATCCCTTCTCCCTCTGGTGCGGCTCCGCCATGGCGTGCGATAGGCGCGTCATCAGCGACCGTTCCGGTTTTTTCGACCGGCCCGGCCAATTTATGAAGTGAATTCCGGGGGCGCAAGCATAGAAGTTTCTCCCGCCGGGTTGCATGGACCGGCGAGAGCATTGCACCAGGCGGCGCGCGTACGAGCCATCATAATAGCTCCTAACTATGCGCCGTGATTCGGTTATAGCAGGCCGGGGGGAAGGAGACTGGGACATGAAGAAGAAAGGTTTTACCCT
>JAAYCO010000155.1 GCA_012729725.1 Planctomycetota bacterium | reverse complement strand
GTTTGCGCCCCGCACGGGCGGGGCTGTAAATAACTGATGTAAAGATTATCATAAAAAGGCTGGAAGTCAAGTGTAAAAACGACGCCGGCTCGTTGGGAATCCTCAATGAATATAACCGGAATGATGTTAAATCCTTGCGAATAAGGACCTTGAAGCCGCCTGGAAATATTTCTGGGCGAATTCCTTTAATTTATGCGAAGATACTGGTTGACAACTCGCGGATTTGGTGTAAACTACATCCTGTAATGTTTACAGCACGACTGAAAGGCGCTTAGATGGCAGCAACCATGACAGAGATCGCCCGCGAAGCCAAGGTGTCGGTGCCGCTGGTTTCGCGATTCTTCAACAACGATCCTACTCTCCGCATCACGCCAGAGAAGCGGGAGCGCATACTTCAGGCGAAGGTCAAGCTCGGCGGCATCAAGGGCACGCGGGCGACCAGGAACCTTCAGAAGAAGCTGGCCTACAAAATATCCGTCCCGATAAATCGCATCTTCTCGCCCAAGTGGGTCAGGACGAACATCGTTGGCGACGAGAAGTATCGCGCCATCGAGCGCACCGCGCGGGCCAAGGGCTTTCGCGTCAGCATCAGCTTCTTTGACGACAACGAAAGGTTCGATTTCCTCAAGGATCTCGCGCCGTCACAGGGTTACTGCGACGGCTTCCTTCTTGAAAGCGGCATCATCAACAGGGAGATAGCCGAGTGGCTTATCTCGAATTGCATTCCCCACGTCAGCACCGATCCCAGCGCCGACGAGTTTGGCGTGAACACCGTCTACGACCACGTGATCGGCGGAATTCGGCAGGTTGTCAATCACCTGCTTGATCTTGGCCATCGCAGGATCGGCTTTTTTGGAACGACTCACCACTATCCCATGTTCGTTCTGGCGATGACTGAAAAGCAGATGCCGTTCAAGGACACGGATGTCCACCTGTTGAAGATGCTCGAACCGGGCGAGAACCTGGATTGCATGACGATGCACGCTCGCGAGGAATTCGCCAACTGGTTCTCCTGGAAAGACTGCCCGACGGCGTTTGTGTGCGGCAACGACCACGTCGCGCTTGGCGTTGTCGATGTGCTGCGCTCCAAAGGCTGGGCGCCGGGCAGGGACCTGTCGCTGATCGGGTGGGATAACATCGAGCAGCGCGGCGAGGCGCCTGCGGAAGATCCGATTCTAACCACGGTTAACGTGCCGTTTGACGTGATAGGCCAGCGTTGCGCCCAGCGCCTGCTTGACCAGGTGCTCAACGGCCAGCAGATCATCACTCACGAACGTATTCCGGTTGAACTGATAACGCGTCGTTCGACCGGCAGGCCGCGAGAGAACTGACATCTCCGGACCAACATATATAAGCATCATTAGCTAGTACACCAAGGAGTGCATCATGCAGCCAGTCACGCCCCGTTGCGCCCGAACTGTCCGCGGGCAGCGCCGATCGGGCTTCACCCTGATCGAGTTATTGGTCGTTATAGCCATCATCGCGCTGCTGGCGTCGATACTTCTGCCAACGCTTCAAAAGGCCAAGGGCCTGGCTGCACAAGCCATTTGCACCAACAGCCTTCGCGCAATAAACATGGTCTTCAATATGTATCACAACGACAATAACGGGCTGTATCCACCCATGTCGGATGTGCCCCAGGGCAGCACGCATCCTCAGGACTACAGGTGGCACCACAATCTTGTCCGCTTGGGGTACGAACTGACGCGCGAGATGCTTTATTGCCCAGCCGGCGTGCAGTATGACCAAAGACTCACCGACCACTATTACACCTGGGGCATGTTCGACCATGGCTATAGTTGGGGCCTGACATATGACTTCGCCGATCCAAACACCCCCGTTTATAAGGTGGCTCAGTCGGAATCCCTGGGCGATCCTTCCAACACCGTCGCACTTGCGGACGCCCGAGTAGTCAGAGCAACGGCGACGGATGGCGTGACCGAGCAGGGCAGGTACTGCGTCGAGACCAATCACAGGTGGACGGGCGCCGAGGCAGGCATAGCCGTCGCCCGGCATGACGGCAACTGTGGCGTTGCATGGTGCGACGGCCACACCACTATGGTCAGTCAGCCTGATAAGGATGATGAATCAACGCTGTATTCCGCCCAGGCTCTGACGAACTCCTACATGAGAAATAACAACTACTGGGATCGCAAGTAGCGGCCTCCGATTAGAAATGTTGACAGTCCTTCTGTGCCTTCCGTGGGAGAAGAACGGATGAACCGTTTCCACAAACGCCTTGGGGCGCTTGCCATTCCGGTGTTCCTGCTGCTGCTGGGCTCGGCGCCGCGAAGCGCTGCGGACAGGCCCGCACGCAGGCTTCCAAGCCTGTCGCCTTCATTCGCCTCGCTGGATAAAGATCGCCTGCCGGCAGCGTGGAGCATCGTCCCGAAGACCGAAGACGCCAAGCTCGCCAAGGTGACTGTCGAGCCCGGCCGCCCCCCAGCCAACAATGCAATCCTGATGGATATTCCCAAAGAGGCAACGCTGCTGGTGGAAACCAAGGCGCCTGTCAAGCTTGGCCCCGGCAAGGAGTATCTGCTGGTCGTGGAGATGAAGATCGAGGACATGCACACGATCGGGCACTGGTTTCAGCGGCCCACCGGTATCCGAATCAGAGCGACCGGTGTGGGCGGCGGGGGCAAGTACCTCTCTGTGCGAGGCAACGGCGACACCGACGACTGGGTTACGGCCATGCTGCCGCTGCCCGCCCCGGCCCCAGGCGCCAATTGCGGCATCTCGCTGCAATGCCATAACATGACCGGCAAAATCCGGTTCAGGAACCCGATGATCATACCCGTGCCGCCTGGCGTCGAGGCGGAAAGCTGTTTCATTCTGCAGGATGGATATCTCAGTTTCGGCGGAACTCTCGCCATTTACACGAAGTTTGATGAATAAAGGGTGCTGCATGAGAATCACGGCAATCACCAGAGCAACTCTGCTGGCGTCGGCGATGCTGATTCAGGCCGGCGTCTCCATTGCGGCCTCGGGCGATCTTTGGCCCGCCGACACACGCCGCAACCAGACATCATGGTGCTACGGCAACGAATGGAACATGCTTCGGTTCGGCTTCTATTCCGACAAGGGCAGGCCAAGCAACTGCAACGGCAAGTTCAAGTTCGACATGCCCCTGCCGGCAACCGAAGATGCGGTTCTGGAAGTGGATCTGCCCGCCGAGGTCGAGTTCCTCGGCGTCTACCAACGCGGCGCCGACAAGGTCAGCAGCGACGTGCCCGTGCGCCGAGTCACGCAGGACGGCAGGGAGCGGATGATATTGTCCATTGCATTGGACAAGAAGCATCTCAACACTTATATGGAAAAGTACCACCAGGAAGTGCATCTGTGGTTCAAGCCGCCGGCGGAACTCAAAGACCGCGTTTCATGGTCGCTGACGCTCAACGGCAAAACCCTTGCCCAATCGACTCTTCATCTCATAACGGCCGGGGTGCTGAAGGACGGCGCCAAGCTGCCCGCAAGGTTCGGCTTTTACCCTTACGGCAACACTCGCATGCTCCCCAACGACGACTTCGCCCGCATGTCCGACTTCTACAGGCGGTTTGGAATGACCGGCGTGGTCGAGCACTGGACCTACGGCCTGGGCGGCGAGCCGACGTTCCGGGAGGTGCTTAAGGCCAATCGCAACAGCGGCGTGAAGAACATCGCCAACATCGGAGAGTTCTGCAACCAGTTCAGCCAGAATCTCGCCAGCGCCTTCAAGAAGTCCGCCGGCGCGATGGGGCTCGTCGAGGCCATGAACACCGCCTGCAATGGCATCGAAGGCGAAGATGCCAAAAGAAGGTGGCAGGCGGCCGCGGAGTGGTTCGACATGGTGATCTACGACTGGGAGCCGGATGGGCCGGGGGCCTGGCCCGGTTACGACGATTCAGTCACCGCTGCCGCGTTTGCCAGGGAAATCGGGCTCGACAAAGTCACGCCCGAGGAACTGGCCGGCAAGCACCGCAAGGCGTACGAGCGTTTCCGCATGAAGCAGACGGCCCGGCCGCTGTATTCGCTCAAGAAACTTATCGATTCGGTCAAGCCAATGCCCATGTTCATCGAGCAGGGCGACGGCCTGGGACGAAGCATCGAGTACGACGTGTACGGCGGCGACTTCGATTTCGTCCGACCCATGATCTACAAGCCGCGACCTCTGACCTATGCACGCGATCTTGTGAACACTCTTAGAAGCACGACGGTGGAGCACAGGAAGTTCGTGCCCGACACCACCGTCGGATGGCCCGAAACCGCTTCGCACCGCGAAAGCCCCGAGGAAATGCTGCTGGACACCGTTATAACCGCTGCTGCGGGTTGCGGTGGGCTTGCACACTGGCCCGAGCTATATCGCACCGACGCGGTCTTGTTCGGAGTTCACGACGGGCTGACCAGAATCGCCCTGGTCGAGGACTTCTACTTCGACGGAAAGCCTGCCGAAAATGTGACCGTCGCCGGCGCGCCATACCACCAGGAGAAGATCGACCTCGGCAGCAAGACCATCGACTTGCAGGGCCCGAACTGGCCGGCCGTGCTGTTCACATTCGCCCACGAACTAAACGACGAGTGTCTTATCACCGTGCTGAATTATCATGAGGCTGAAGATGCGTTTGTGAACGTCGGCTCGCCCGCGTTCGCCGGCATGTATCTTGTCGATCCGGTCAACAAGGAGTATTACACCTGCGACGCCGACGGCGAGGCCATGGTCAGCGTTTGCAAGCAGTCGCCCGTGATGCTGATCGCCACCTCCAGGGCAGTGAGAATCGAAGGATGCAAAGCGGTGGACGCCCAGAAGGTGAAGGCCGACTTCGAGGCAGCGAGGAAGAAATACCTGTCGTCGAACCGTCGCGGCAGTGCGAAGCTAGGCGCAGTGGGGGACATCAGCATCGCCTACGAGCTGGTCAGCTTCGGCGGCGACGAGCAGGTGTGCCTTGCCGTCAGCAACCCGCTTCAGAGCGTCAAGCTTAACCCCAGCGGCGGGAGGATTTTCGACTGGATTGTCAACGGCGTTGAGCGGTTCGTGTCGCAAGAGAGCTACTCATCCGGCGGCTGGGGTATGGACATGCTGTGGCTGCCGGAGCATGCCAGATGGTCCGGCGACGAAACCGAAACGATGGAGCTGGTTTCCTGCGAGAACGACGGCCGGCGAGCCACGGTTGTGTACGAGCACGAACTCAAGCGATCGATACCCGGCCTTGTTCTGCGAAAGGAATACGTCATTCCCGCCGACGAGGCGGCAGTGCATATCGCCGTGACGCTGCGCAACGAGAGGCCCGGCGAGGCGAGGGTATCCTACTGGCAGCACAATTCATTGGCGACGGCGGTGGCGGCGTTCGCCGCTCCAAACGCCGCTGCATATGACAAGCAGCAGACGTCGGTGTTCACGGCAGAGGGCCTGGACGACGATCTGCGGCGTCTTGTAGTCGAGCCCTCGCGGATAGTAAGCACTACCGGCGCGGAGTATTCCGAGGTTTTCACCGGCCCTAACGCAAGCGTGACGTTCCGCCTGCCGGACGACTTCATGGCGATTTACCGCTGGTGTGACGCCGGCAAGGGCAGGCGCAGCACCGAGTGGATGTCCAAACCTGTTACGATACTGCCGGCAGAGTCGCACACGTGGCGAGTTTCCATGAAGGTTGTTGCGGGAACCGCCAAGGCCGGCCCAGTCACTTCTTCCTGCGAATCCAGCGCGATTTGACGCTGATCACCGCGCAGACGCAAACGGCGAGGATTCGCTGAGCGATGGTTGTTTAACCCCGCATTTTCGATGCGATGCTTCCGGGCCGCGCACGCTTATCATATAATGTATATACGTCCGATGTGCTGGATGCGCGGTTATGCTCGCAATGGTTCTTGCGGGAACGATAGGCATAGGCTACGATTTGACGTCACAAGGAGTAACAAGATGTTAAAGATGGCTTCTGTTCTGTTGGTTCTGGCGATGGCGTGCGGCGTGGCTTTTGCGGCGGATGCCAACGAGAAGGCGGCAATTCAGTCGGCTGTGCAGAAGGCGATGGCCCAGTACGAAGAGGGCAAGGTGCAGGATGCGATTGCGTCGCTCCAGGAAGCCATTTCCATAATGCAGACTTCGGGACAGAAGAGCATGGCGGCGTTCTTTCCCGCCGCCCCCGAAGGATGGACCAAGGGGAAGGTCGAAAGCCAGTCGCTTACCTCCAACGGCCTGAATTTCAACGAAATCACCTGCATCTACACGCGGTCGTCGGACAGCGCCGAGGTTCACATGCAGCTGTGCAATTCACCGCAGATGATCGAGACTCATCAGGCGGTGGCAGAGGCTTACAAGAACCCGCAGATGCTGGCTGCGATCAATCAGAGCGGGCAGATGAAGATCTCGCAGTTCTCCAAGGACGGTTGGATCGGCTGGACCAAGGTTGAACCCGACCAGGGCGCGGAGCTTGTATCGTTCAATGGCGGCAACCTGCTGTCGATTCGTTGCGACCAGAGTGACGAGGGCATGCTGAAGCAGTTTGTCGGCATGATGAACTTCAAGGCCATGGCTGAACAGAGCATTGGCCGGTAATAGCTATCAGGGAGTTCTGATGCGACTTGTTCCACACGCCGTTACGGCGGTTGCGATACTGATGGTCGGCCTCGGCTGCGGCCCTACCGGCCCGGCGGGCAATGCGACGGTTCCCGCGCCGATAGACACTACCCTGCCGCACTCAATACAGATTCACCCATATACCGGCGGACCAAGGGCGCTCGATGAGGAGGGCACGCTCGGCCTTGAGGTGCAGATAGCGGCCCAGGACGCCTTTGGAGACAACACAAAGGCGTTTGGTGATTTCAGAATCGAATTGTTCGATTTCCGGCCCGGCGCCACAGATCCCAAGGGCGACAGACTGGCGGTGTGGGAGGTATCGGTGCTTGAACCATCCGCCAACCGGAGGCATTGGGACAAGTTCCGCCAGATGTACGAATTCCGCCTTCAGTGGGACAGGTCGGCCTCACTGGGCAGGCGACTCGTGCTCAAGGTTACGTTCTCAAGCCCGTTTGGAGACCGGCTTTTCGACCAACGCACCTTCGTCGCGGGCGAATAACTGCCCGCAAACGCGTTGATCAAACCTGCTTCTTTTTCACGCGCCGGCGACGGGCGTGCGCCTTTACAGGCTTTTCAGCGGGCAGCTCGTCCAGCAGCATCCGAATCAGCCGAACGCCCCAACTGTGCAGAACCATCATCCCCTGAAGCGTGTTTCGCATCTTAACCTGTTGAGAAGCTTTCATTTTCTTCTTGCCCCATTCCCTTTCAGTTGTAGAATCGTTATTCGCCGATACGGAAAAGAATATTCGCATTCGCGAAGATTGTCTACAATAAAATACGCAAACATGAAAATTAAACCGTCGCCATCCTCTCCGCAGGCCATATGCCGCCGGATAGCTCAGCTTCGCCTTGAGTTGCACGGGGTCCGGGGCAAGGCTGCGTTCGCGCGGCAACTGGGTGTTTCTGCAAGCACTTACGATTACTACGAGGTCGATCGCGTTCCCCCGGCCGATCTGCTGGTGAAGATTGCGGATAGCGCCGGCATAGACCTGCGATGGCTCATTACCGGTGAATCCGGTGCGGTGCTGCCCGAATCGGCGCACCCTGTGATTCGGCGGGCTGCCGCCCTTATGGCGGCTCATCCCGATTCCGCCAAGCCGCTGGCTGCGTTTATTGACGTTCTTGCCGAGGCAGCGGGGAAGTTTCCACCCAAGGCGCAGGACTCGCCGCCAGGCGAAGCCCACGAGACGCCGGCGGACTGGATTCCCGTCCTTGGAAGAAGCGCTGCCGGCGTGCCCAGGTTCTGGGAGACCAGCGCGCCGGAGGGGCTGACAGTCCTTGCGGACCTTATGCCCAAGGCTGCCGGGGCGCGGCGCGACGTTGCCACTGCCTGCCTCGAGGGCGCGGGCGACGCCCAGCCCGCCCAACTGGTCACGTTGAAGGAAGCCACGCCCGAAGGCGTCTGCGAGTTTGTCGTTTGCGGCTCGCTGAAGGCCAGGCATCCGGATGCATTTGCGGTTCGCATAGACGGCTCGTCGATGGCGCCGGACATAGCCCACGGCGACTACGTCATACTCAGCGCATCGGCGCCGGCTGTGGATTCGAGGCCCGCCGTAGTGCAGTTGGCTGGGCAGATTGGCGTAACGTGCAAGCTCTTCCGTCGCGAGAAAGACAAGGTGCATCTTGTATCGCTCGCTCCCGAGATAGGTCCTCAGGTGTTCCCCGCCGCCGAGGTTCTCTGGGCGCTGCGGGTGCTGGCGAAGGTAAGAATCCCCGGCCGGAAGGATATGTAGCAGTCGCTTGGAATGTTGTTTATTTCAAGCCCAACGGTTCTAATAGCCGCATGAGTAACGACAAGGAAGTTGAAGTGCGCCCCCAGGCTGTATGGATGCAGTATGCCCTGGTTGCGGCGGTGGCTGTGGTTGTGGTCTTCTGGCGGCTGGACGCCGAGACGCTTGATAACCACGAGAGTTTTCTGGCCATTACCGCCAGAACCATGTCCCAG
>JAAYCO010000154.1 GCA_012729725.1 Planctomycetota bacterium | reverse complement strand
GGCCTTGCGGACCGCGCGGCAGATGGTTGACATCGGGTTGCTGTAGCTGAAGAACAGCGCCTCGGGGGCCAGGTCGAGCACGTCCCGGGCGATTTCCACCATGGCCGGGATCATTCGCAGGCTCCGAGACGCTCCGCCGGGCATCACCGAGTCCCCGACTGGCTGGTATATGCCGTGCTTGCGAGGGACAAACACATCCTGCTCCCAGGCCCGCCGACCTCCGACGCCGATTGTGCAGATGACGGCGGAGGCGCCGGGCAGAACTTTCCGGCGATCAGTATCCGCCGAGACACGAACCGGCGCCCCCGACGCCTGCACCATCTTCCGGGCCAGTCGCCGCGACACCTCCAGGGCCTGGCCGTTCACATCCACCAGGGCCAACTCGGCGCTCCAGCCGCGGTCGATCAGGTCTGCAATCAAACCCTGCGTGAACACGGCGCTGCCCGCCCCGATCAGCACGATCTTCTCCTGGTCCGGCATGCTACTGTTTCCTATGCTGTAAATATGGTTCGATTCCGATTCCCATCCCAAAGGAGCCGAATCGCTCATCACCCCAATATTCCCCATATTTCCAATGTTCGGCAACGATGTTTGGTTGTATCTACCCGACAGAGTATTGTATATTTGGGACAGTGCCGCCGGCTTGCAACGCCGCCACGGACTTTTTTCAGTTCTTAATAAGGAAGATAACTGATGAGTCGAGTCTTCAACATTGGATGGAGCCAGGTCGATATTACTCCCGATGAGCAAGTGCCCCTGCGCGGCCAGTATTACCCAAGGTTGTCGAGGGGCGTTCATTCCCGCTTAGGCGCGACGATCCTCGCCATGGAGGGCTCTGTGGATGAGCAGGCGATGTTCATTTGCATCGACGCCGTGGGGTGCCCGCAGGAGTTTCTCAACGCCCTGAGGGACAGGCTGGGCAGGGCGATCAGCGATTTGGATGCGTCAAAAGTCGTAGTCAACGTGACGCATTCACACAATGCGCCGAGCATCGGCGGGAATCCAGACGCTTCGGCCAAAGAACATGCGTTCATCGAGCGCGTGCTGGGCAAGTTGACGGAGGCGTCGGTGAAGGCATGGCGAAATAAAGCCCCAGCCGGTGTCGCACGCGCAGTTGATTTCGCCACTATCGGCCACTGCCGGCGGGCGGCGTATTCCAACGGCACTGCCGAGATGTACGGCGAGACATCCCGCCAAGATTTCATCGGGATGGAAGGCAACGAAGACTCGACGGTCGAATTGATGTTTACATTCGACGCCGGCCAAAAGGCCACTGGCGCGATTGTGAACATAGCCTGCCCTTCGCAGGTGATGGAAGCCACCTATGAGATCTCATCGGATTTCATGGGCGCGCTTCGCGAAAAACTCAAAAGTCGCTTCGGCCCCGAGTTCAATACCCTCTGCCAGATCAGCGCCGCCGGCTGCCAGTCGCCCAGAGACCTGGTGCGAACGACTGACAACGAGTTTTGGTCGCCGCGCGGCGTCGAATCGCTCAGCACGCGTTTGTTCGACGCCGTCATTCGCGGATACGAGGCCAGGGGCGAAACAGACTATTCACCTTGCCTGGCGCATCGAGTTGAGAAAATCACTCTTCCCAAGCGCAGAGCGAGCTATACCGACTACGTCCAGGCCCTCCGAGAGATTGAGGGGGTTGACGAAAAGCGGGTCTTCGCGGATTTCTGTGCACAAGTTGAAGCAAACGAGATGATTCCAAATCGCCCGGGACCGTATGACAGCAAGCTGCATCCATTCTCTCTGCTCAGGAACGCCCAGGCGGTGATCAAGAGGCGCCAGGAGCAGGACGAATCGCCGAACTTCGAGATGGAACTGCATGCGGTGAGGGTAGGCGACGCCATATTCGTCACAAATCCGTTTGAGCTGTTCCTTGATTACGGCCACCAGATCAAAGCACGCAGCAGGGCCTCCCAAACATTCGTCGTTCAGCTCTGCTGCGGATATGAAGGATATCTTCCCACCCGGCGGGCGGAGAAACTTGGCAACTATGGCGCGCTGATCTCCAACGGCATTGTGGGCTATGACGGCGGACAGAAGCTGGTGGATGAGACTATATCGGCAATCAATGAGGTGTTTGCGACGGAGTGAACCTGGCGGGACAATACGCATTCAGGGTCTGCCGGCTTGCCGGCAGAAACCGTTATGGCTTCCAGAACACTAAGTTGTGGCGCAGGCTCGTAATGTCATTCCTGTGATGTCGCAGAAGTCCCTTAGATAAGCCACGTTGTCGCCGTATGAAATCATGTAATGCTGGCTCATGACGTTTTGGATGAAGTCCTCCGCGTCACAATGGAACGTCATGTCCAGGCTTGGCAACTGGGGCGCCGGGGGCGCCCAGCCGGCTTCTTCCCACGAGACGGGGGATGCGGCATCGGCGGTTGCGACATGCAGCACGTACCTGCCGCCGGTATCGCTCAGCCTTGCCAGGGTCACCATGCCGGTCTTAAGTTTGGACACGTTCAACAGACCTTCGCCAAAACTACCGAACGCATTTGGCAGGACGGTGATCGGACCGTCCACGATCTCGGCGGGGACGTAATCCGGAACGCCCATCAGCGCGCCGTCTTGCATAAACTCGTAGAACTCCAGGTATGCCCCCGCCTGTCCCGTCAGGCTGCGTACGATCATCTGCGTGACCATGCCCAACGCGTCGTTTTCGGGCACAGAAGAAATATCCATGTTTTCATGCAGCAGCGTCATTGCGCCGGCAGGGGCGAACCCCAGGAGCTTCTTGATGCCATCGACGTCGCTGTAGGAAATTGCCTGGTAGCCGCGATCCTCGATTTTCTTGCGCAGCGCGAGGTAGAGCTTGACGGATTTTTCCAGCGTGCCCGGCTGGGGCTCCTTAAGAAATTTCCATCTTGATCTCGCCTGCCCAGCCGTCTTCTCGACGTCGGCTGGGCTGATAGTATTCATGATCCGGTCAAGCTCAAGGAGTTCGAAATGTTCGATTTCCATCCCGAGGGTCTTCTTCAGCGCCGCGCCATCGTACATTGTGCCGTAGAGCTTCATGTCTCGATAGCCGGCCATGCCGAGTTTCGCGTCCTTGAGCAAGCGCACCGCGCGGGCGGCAGTGGCATATGCAAGTATCTCCTCGACGCGCGGCGCTTGTTCACGATAGGTTACGATGTACTTGAACGTGTATCCCATTTCCCGCATCGGGTGGCGCAGCGCGGTCGTTCCAGCCTGGTCTGCGGTTGTGATGAACCGTTTGCCCTCCCGCCAGCCGCTCAGGCCCCAGAGGACCATCGGAATATGCTTGAACGGTTCGATCACCTTCAGCACGGCCCAGGATGGAATCCAACCGGCGATGCAGAGGATGAGCACGTCGAAATCCTTCCCCGCCAGTACCTCAAGGGCTTTGGCGGCGGCGCTTCCTTCAGAATCGTCTGTGACGATAGGCGCCAAGAGCAGATCTATTCCCGCTTCCTCCAGAAGCTTTGCCGCGCCGGCAGAGCGACTGTCAATGAATTCCCGCGGCGTGTTAACCTCTGCAAATGCGACGAAAGCGGCTTTGATGCTACGCATTGTCGGCCCCCACCTGTTGCATGATTATGCTTTTTGCGTTGCTGATCTCGAATTGGTGATCGCATTGAACGTCCGTGAAGCGAAGGCCATCGATGCAGGTTTCCGAAGAACCCTGCACGAGACAGGGCTTCTGGGCCTTGATGCGGATGTGCGAAAACGTCAGCCCTCCAAGGTGGCGAAGCTTGACACCCTCTTCAACAAAAATGCGAATCGGCGTGTTCTTCGATTCGATCACGATGTTGCTAAACAGAATGTTGTTCAGGTCCAGCCGACCGTTGCAGTTGGGCATGAGGTAGCGCTTGGGGTTGTCCACGTTGATCCCATTGCCCCTGCCGCTGATGACCAGGTTGCTGAACGTGCAGTTGCGGATCGTGTCGTCGCTGGGGCAGCCAACGCGAATGCCCTGGCACCAACTGTCCAGCACGCAGTTTGTCACCACAACCTCTTCGCAAATGGGCTTGTGGTCCGGGGATTGTGGGATCGCTCGAAGGATGAGGCAATCGTCGCCGGTGCGGAAGAAACTATCGCTGATCGTGACGCGTCTGCAGCCGTCGATGTCGATGCCGTCGTTGTTAATCATCTGCTGGCAGCCATGCACACGAACACGATGAACGAACACATCATTGCACCCGATGAGCCAAAACGTCCATCCGGGCGAGTCAACGAACGACGTCCCTTCAAAACGCACGTTGCGGCAGTTGAAAAACTGTATCATCCTGGGCCGCGGGTGCGGCGGCTTGACGAAAAAGGCCCCTTCCGGCACGTTTGTGTCGTAGAAGTCCCGACCAGCCCCGTTAATTTCGCCCGTTCCCGTAATGGCGATGTTTTCGGCGTGGGCAGCCGAGATGAAACACTTCCTGCTCTTCTCCGGGGCATGCCCTGGATAATCAGGGGCCTCAAAATCGTGATAGTCCTCCGGTTTCGATCCGCCCTGAATCTTTGCGCCGGCAGGGACGTGAAGCTCGACAAAGCTTCTCATGACAATAGAGCCGCTTCTGTGCACGCCCGGTTCAAGAACCACGCGTCCTCCGCCCTTCTGATGGGCCGCGTCAATCGCTCCCTGAATCAGACCGCCTACAGGCACTACGATATCCATTGTTCTATCCAGTTTACTTTTGCAGAGACAATTTGAACTTGTTGTTTGCCGATAGACACAGAGTGTATGGCGGAACAATTCGCGTTATTATCCCGCCCAGCCACCCCATTGGCAATCATTTTCGAGCTTTGCACGCCCGTCCCGCCCAGAACGCGGAAGCCAAAGCCGCCCTCTGCCCTTTCGAGGGCTGGCTAGACCCTTGACGCCCTGTGGGGGCACTATACAATTGTGAGGTCGCCGAGCGGGCTTTGCCGCCGGCGGTTTTCCATTCAGATCAGGAAGGCTAGTGCAAATGGATTGGTCGGCAGCCGCGCACAATGCGTTTATGTCGATTTACACGCTGATGCTGGTGATGGTCTCGCTGTTCGGCCTGCACCGCTACGTGCTTGTGTATCTCTACTTCCGGCATCGCAAGAAGGTGCCCGTCGCGGGCAAGTTCGAGCAGTTGCCCAGGGTTACCATCCAGTTGCCCATGTATAACGAGCGGCTGGTTGCCAAACGAATCATCGAGCGAACCTGCCTGCTGGACTATCCGCGCGAGCTGCTCCAGATCCAGGTTCTCGACGACAGCACCGACGACACGGTCCAGATAGCCTCAAGCGCCGTCGAGCAGGCCCGCGCACAAGGCTTCGATATCGAGTACATCCACCGCACCAACCGCGGCGGGTACAAGGCAGGAGCCCTGACCAACGGCATGCAGACCGCCACCGGCGAGTTCATCGCCATCTTCGACGCCGATTTCGTGCCGGACAAGGACTTCCTCAACCGTTCGATTCACTATTTTACCGATCCCAAGGTGTGCGTTGTCCAGACAAGATGGGAACACATCAACCGCAACGACAGCCTGCTGACCAGGTCGCAGGCCCTGTTCCTTGACGGACACTTCGGCATCGAGCACGTCGCCCGCAACCGCAGCGAGCGGTTCATGGCGTTCAACGGCACCGCCGGCACGTGGCGTCGCACGGCCATAGAGGATGCGGGCGGGTGGCATCACGATACGCTGACCGAGGACCTTGACCTGTCTTACAGGGCGCAGTTGAAGGGCTGGAAGTTCATCTTCCTGCCGGACCTGAAATCCCCCGCCGAGCTTCCGCCCGAGATGAACGCCTTCAAGGCCCAGCAGTTCCGCTGGACAAAGGGCGGCGCGCAGACCGCGCTGAAAATCCTGCCCAAGGTGATGATGTCCAAGGCCTCGCTGAAGGTGAAGCTTGAAGCGTTCTTCCACCTGACATGCTTCACCGTGCACCTGTACATGCTGATGCTGGTGCTGATGCTGTTCCCGGCGATGTGCATCCAGAGCGTGCCGCTGGAGAATGGAACCGCCTGGCGAGCGATATTCGACATCGGCGTCTTCGCACTGGCCACCATGTCGGTAACCGTGTTCTACATGGCAAGCCAGGTGGAGGTGATGGGCGACTGGCGAACCGCGATCAAGTTCATGCCCATGCTCATGGCGCTTGGCGTCGGCATGAGCGTATCCAACGCCAAAGGCGTAATCGAGGCTTTCATCGGAAAGAAGAGCGAGTTCGTTCGCACGCCCAAGTACGGCTGCGGCGACATCACGCAGGAGACGTTCGTCGGCCCGCGAAAGAAGCGCCGCAACCTGCTGCCCTACATCGAGTTCGCCTTCGGCTTGTACATGACGGTGTGCTTCATCTGGAGCCTCACCAGCATAAACCGCCTGCTGAGCACGCCGTTCATGCTGATCTTCGCGTTCGGCTTCTACTACGTGTCGATAATGAGCTTCCTTGGCGAGCGCAGGACCGCCAGGGAACGGCGGCTTGCTTCGGCGCCCCAGCTGCAACTTGTGGAAGCCGACAAGAACTAACGCACGTATCCGGCGATAATGCCCGCTGCGTTATCGCTGGCTGATTGCGGCGTGTGCAGCCGGGCAACAATGTTCTTGAGCTCGGCGCGCACTTCATGCAGGTAGCCAAGGTCGTTCATCACTTCCAGCACGCTGCGGATCAACTGGCGGGTGTCGCCCTTCCAGGGCATCAGCTCGGGCACCAGTCGCCTGCCGGCGAGAATGTTCACAAGCGACAGGTGCGGCGTCGCCAGCAGACGCTTGCATCGCCCTACCGTGCGGTAAAGCGCCCGCATCAGCAGACCCGTGCGGTAGAAAATAACCATTGGCACGCCGTACCACGCCGCTTGCAGAGTTACTGTTCCACTGCCGGCGACGGCGAAGCTTGATGTTGAAAGCACTTCCAGGGCGGCGCTGGTTCCAACCACAACGTCGATATCATTTGCGCCCTGCCTGTCGATTCGCCTGCGAATGTCGGCTGCCGAGGCGTCGTTAATCGCGGCAAATGAACACCTGGCCTTCGGCCAGCGCCGGCGAATGGCCTTCGCCACCGCAATCAGCGGATCTGTATGGCCGCGGATCTCAGCGGGCCTGCTGCCCGGAAGCAAGGCAACCCGCCATGAACCCGTGAACCATGCATCCGTAATGTCGGGCAATTCCCGCGCCTGAGGCGCATCTTCACATATCGGGTGGCCGACATACGTGGCGTTCACGCCGCGAGCGCGAAGATACTCCTGCTCAAACGGCAGGATGCACGCCACGTGGTCGGCAAGGGCGGCAAGTTTCTTCACTCGCCACGGCGCCCACGCCCACACCTGCGGCGCAATGTAGTACACAACCGAAGAGCCGGCGTCCTTGGCGGCGCGAGCCAGGTGCCAGTTCAGGGCAGGGCTGTCAACGGGCACGTGAACGTCGGGCGCCAGGGAGGCAATCACCTTTTGAATGCGGCGGATACGGCGATAGTAATAGCCCGCCTTGAGCACCGGCGCCGCCAGCATTCCGGCGTTTTTGGTCATGTCCTCGACAACCTCGCACCCCGCCGCAGCCATCTGTTCGCCCGCGACGCCGATGAATCGCGCATCGGGCAGAAGCGTCCGAAGGGAGCGGATCAGCTTGGCGGCGTGTGCGTCGCCGCTGGCCTCAGCCGCGGACAGAAATATCGTCGCCGGCCCGCGACGCCTGACGGATCTGTCGAGGCTCATACGCTTGTTCCAATAGCCGATGCTATTGCGTGCGTCTCGATGTGGCTGATGGATATAAGAATTCGACCAAGCCCAAGCTGGTCGGCAAGTCGGCGGCATTCGCCACTCAGGCGCACCACGGGCTGTCCCGAAGGCTCGTTGCGAACCTCGATGTCGGTCCAGCGAATGCCGTTTCGCCAGCCCGTGCCAAGCACCTTCAACACCGCCTCCTTGGCGGCGAATCTGCCCGCCAGGTGCTCGATCTGACGCTTCCTGTTCATGCAGTAATCCTGCTCGTGACGCGTGAAAACGCGATCCACGAACCGCGAGCCGTGCCGCTTGATCATTTCACCAAGCCGCGCGCAGTCCACCATATCGACGCCGTGAGAAACAACGCTTGTAACCGGAAGCATGACATTCATGGCAGGAATCATACATCAGCGCACGGCCCGCGCGAAGGGTTCGGCGGGTCATTGCGAAGTGTTTTCGATGAGATCCCGAATCTCCGGCGGAAGGAACATGCCGTCAAGTTCCTTTCTGCCCTTAAGCGCCAAAGCGGCAGCGGCAACCTGGTCGTTCCAGGCGGCCGAGGGGTCAATAAAAAGAATGGATCGCCCCTTGAGGCGGATGAACGACCCGCCCGGATGCGTCGAGAAATCGCCCGACATCGGCGCGCGCCGTATCTCTATGCCAAGCGATTCCGCCAGGTCCATCAATGCCGAAAGCTGATGGGCAGGTTCCATATTCTCAAGTTCCGCGGCGTTTTCGCCGAAAACAGGATAAGCGGACAGTGTGTTTGCATAATCGCAGCCAGCGGAAAAGACAAGAGGAATACTTTGAAATCGCCGCCCAAACGTAAAGACGCCCATCAGCAGCAGGTGGTCCGCCTCAGGCGGCAGGTGAACATGCTGCGCGACCAGTTGCGTCGCTCACAGCAACTGGCGGCAGTGGGAACCATGACGGCCATGGTCGCTCATGAGTTCAACAACATACTGACGCCGATAATCAACTACGCGCAACTGGCCAGGATGAACCCGTCGATGGCGACCAAGGCGGTCGCCAAGGCCGCCGACGGAGGCAAGCGCGCCGCGGCGATCTGCGATGCGCTTCTTGGCATCACAAGCGGCAGGGGAGGCGAGGCGTCCAGCGAAAACCTTCTGGCGCTGACGACCCAGACGGTGGCGGCGATGGCTCGCGAGCCGCTTAAGGATTCGATCAGTCTTGAAATCAGCATTCCCCCACGCCTGGAGATAGTCACCCGCCGCGTCGAGCTTCAGCAGGTGATACTTAACCTGCTGATGAACGCGCGTTCGGCAGTGATGAGCAAATCAGGATCAAGATATATAAAAATCTCCGCAGTCCAGACCGGCCAGGACATAGAGATAACCGTTTACGACAACGGCATCGGCATACCCAAGGCGAACCTGAACAAGATATTCGAGCCGTTCTTCACCACCAAGCAGGCGGGCAAGGACGGCGGCAACGGGCTGGGTCTGGCAATCTGCCGGCAGATACTTGAAGGAATGGGCGGCACGATCAGCGTCGCATCCACGCCGGGGGAAGGCACAACTTTCACCGTCCGGATTAAGCCCGAAATCCCCCCTGCCGCCAAGACCGTGCAGGCGGCTCGATACGCATCCGCGCAAGGCGAGCCTGTTCGCCAGGCCCGCTAAGCGATCTCTCTCTATTCGTATTCTTTTGCGTTGATTCTGGGGCCGGGCCTGCTTGCAGGCGGTTCCATTTTCACGCCGGGCAGCAGATCAATCAGTTTTCCAGGCGATCTGGGCTGGCCGTCGTCGACAGGCGCAGTTGCGGGCGCCACGGCGGCGATCGCCGGCATGGTGGTCGGCGCTGGCGGTTTGGAAGCAGGCTCGGCGGCTGGTGCTGCTGGCCTTTCAGTAGCGGGCGCGGTCGCAGGCGCTGCCGGCGTTTGGGCAGCGGGCATTGTGGCGGGCGCAACCACCGGCGCGGGGGCGCTTGGGGGCACGGTGGCAGGGGCAGTCTGGGGCGGCGCGATCACCTCCGCCTCGACAATGCCTTGTGCGGCGGGCTGCGTCGGCGCCACCGGCGCCGGCGGCGCGATGTCGATAACGATCGGCTCCTCAATAATCTCCGGGGCCGGCTGAGTCTCAACCGGGGCAGCCTCCACCGGCGGTGG
The DNA here is from genome assembly GCA_012729725.1 of Planctomycetota bacterium. Lineage (GTDB taxonomy): Bacteria > Planctomycetota > Phycisphaerae > SM23-33 > SM23-33 > JAAYCO01. Next base: position 25,949 of record JAAYCO010000154.1, on the reverse strand, counting down.
CGTAACCGCGGGCGTCTCGACGGTCACCTCCGGAGTGATCACCTGTGCGGGCGGCGGCGTGAAGATAACCTGGGGCCGAGCCTCTGTCATTTCCGGCGGCAAGCCTTCAAGAATCACAACCTCCTGAGCCTCCACCAGGTGGAACCTGATGGACGTGTCGTAACTCCTGGCGCCGTGAATGCCAACGTTCTTGCCTACGAACGATTCGAGGTCCACCCCGCCCGAAGACTGAACGTATGACTGAATCTCTCTGGTTGCGGCGTCGCGCAGAAGATATCGCTTGGGCTTGCCCGCCCCGCCGGGGAACATCTCGCTTGGGAAGAGAACGCCGGTCACAACGTAAGGGGCCTGCGCCGACGGCACTGACGCGGGATTCATCTCGAGTTCGAGTCGCTGCGCCTGCATCTGCCTCTGATATGCCTGGGCGTCGGCAAGCATCTGGTTGACGGCCTGCTGCTCTTTGCGCGAGGCTATCGCCTGCTGCAGGAATCGCACGCGGTAATCAATGAACGGCTTGAGGGCTTCATCGGAGGGCAGGGCCTTGTATCTTGCCAGCATGGCTTCAAGATTCTGCTGTTCAACAGGCTTGGCGTATTCGGCCATCAGAGATTCCTCGGCCTGTTTCCACGCAGCCTCGGCGGCCGTTGTGGGCGCCGGAGCCACAGCGGCTACAACCCCGCTCTGGGCGGGCTTAGATCCGGTTGAAACCGCCACTTCCTGCCGAAACTGGTCAACAGCCGGCATGTCGCCAATGGGCTTGACGTAGTCCGCCGAAATCCAGAAACCAACGCCGGAAGGGGCCGCGATGCGGTAGAACTCGCCGGCGTCGCCCTCGATTGAAACCTTGTCGCCCTTGTTGAGCGACTTGAGATGCTCCTGGAAGTTTGAGCTTCTCAAATCGCCGCCGGCCCTGACCAGCACGTTGTTGCCCAGAACCGTGCCGGTGCTGCCGCCGGCGTCAAGCTGCACCCACTGCTTGCTTATCATGCTGAAGCAGCCCGCCGGCGGAGAAATCTTCAACCAGCCCTGCTGACGATCAAGCACCTTCACCTGGGTGGGACGATGAACCTTTGTGCAGACGTATGCGTTAAGGCTCGGGGCGCTGCGAACGTTGACGTTGTCGCCGGTCACTTCGCCCACGAACAAATAACTTTCGCCGGCGGCCTGCGTTGTCTGCGCAACGGCCGAGCCGACGCAAAGCACCATGCACAAGACGATAATCGACGCCGTTCTCATGACATGCTCCTTGCCGAGTGGCTTACAGACCCTCATGTTCCATCAGTTTTACCTTATCGTTTGCCCGGTCCGGTGTCAACAACCGCCGGTTGGGTCGCGCGATTCGGAATAGTGATCAGACGTTCAGTTCGCTGTCCTGGCCCAACACGCCGGAGTACCTTGCCCTTACCGGTTCGACGTACTCGGCAATAAACTCTTCGACCTGTTCGGCGCTTCTGCCGACGAACTGGGCGGGATCGAGCTGCGCGTCGATGTCAACGCTGTCGAAGGCGGGGTCGTTCTTCAACCTGTCGATAAGGTCGTTGGCCCTTCCGAACTGCTTTACCTGGCGGGCCGCCTCCTGGCTGTGGTGGCGAATTCGCTCGTGCAGATCCTGGCGGTCGCCGCCGGCCTTGACCGCGGACATGAGAATGTTCTCGGTGGCCATGAACGGCAGTTCCGCCTGAATGTGGGCGGCAATGGCGGCAGGGTAGACAACAAGCCCCCTTGCCACGTTCAACACGATCCGCAGAATCGCATCTGCAGCCAGAAACGACTCGGGAACGGCAAGCCGCTTGTTCGCCGAATCGTCCAGCGTTCGCTCGAGCCATTGCTCAGCAGCGGTGTGAAGCGGGCTGGCGGCGATATCCATGAGGAACCTCGCAAGCCCCGTCGCCCGCTCGCAGCGCATCGGATTGCGCTTGTAGGCCATGGCGCTTGAGCCTATCTGGGAACTTTCGAAGGGCTCCTCGATTTCCTTGAGATTGGCCAGCAGGCGAATGTCGTTGCACATCTTGTGCGTGCTGGCGCCGATGCCCGAGAGAGTCTGGGCGATCATCGCATCGATCTTTCGGCTGTAGGTCTGCCCGGTGACCGGCGCGATCTTCTGGAATCCGAAGCTCTCAGCCACCATCTGTTCCAGGCGGCGGGTGCGATCATGATCGCCTTCGAACAACGAAAGAAAGCTTGCCTGTGTTCCGGTTGTTCCCTTTATGCCGCGGAATTCCAGATTCTCCAGCCGGTGCTCAACTTCGCGCAGATCCCGCAGGAAATCGCTGCACCAGAGCGAGGCCCGTTTGCCCACGGTGACAAGCTGTGCGGGCTGGTAATGAGTGAATCCAAGGCATGGAAGCTCGCGATGTTCATCGGCGAAATCGGCCAGCGCGTCGATCACGTTGACCAGTGCGTCGCGGATAATCTCCAGCGCCTCGCGCATGATGATCATGTCGGTGTTGTCAACGACGTCCTGGCTGGTCGCGCCCAGGTGAATTATCGGCCTGGCCAGCGGGGCAGCGTCGCCGAAGGTGTGAACATGAGCCATAACGTCGTGGCGGAATTTCTTCTCATACTCGGCGGCGGCGGCGAAATCTATGTCTTCCAGGTGCTCCGACATCTGCTCGATCTGCTCGGTGGAGATGTTGAGCCCCAGTTCCTTTTGAGCCTGGGCCAGTGAGAGCCAGATTCGCCGCCAGGTTGTGAACTTGCGGCGCTCGCCAAAAAGGGCCTGCATCTTCTTGCCGGCGTACCTTCCCGCCAACGGCGTCGTGTAGTGATCTTTTTCGCTGGTCATGCCCGACACTTTACCAGCAGCGTCAACGAGTGTCATCAGCAATTGACCGCTCAAGAGCCCAGCCCTCGCCGGTGAGGCGCTTGAATTGATGCGGACCTTTGAGCCCCCGCCCGAGGAAGTCCAGGATGATCAGGTCTACGCTCCAGACGAGCACTCGGAACTCGCCTTCATCGACCCTTTCAACCTCGCCTCGTTGCCGGCTGATTTTGCCTTCGTAACTGAGGTATTCCCGACGGTGGTCGGGCAATCGCGTGCAGGCGGCGGCGCCGGTGATTTCGGATGGGTTGCATGGCGTTTGCCAGGCGGCAAGAAGATCCAGGCCCGGCTGCTCCGTCAGCAGGTCGTAATGCTCCCGGCCATCGCAGGTGTGCAACAGGATGACGAATCGGCCGACGGTTGTCATTCGCCGGCTTCGAAAGGAACAAATCGCAGCGTAAGCTGCTCGGGGGCAAGCACTATGCGGCTGATCCTGACTCCCCTGCCATTGATCCGCAGAGGAAGAGAAAGGTCTATCGGATCGCGCCCTATTGCTCGCACCGCTGTAGCGAGGCCGCGGGCGACGTGCTCGATGGTGAGCCTCTGCGCGGGCTCGTCCATGGCGCCGGCTTGATCAAGGCCATGGCGGATCCTCTCCAGGCCGTCCTGAGCCATCCCCGCTGGAACGGGCAGATCGCCGATCCGCGCGCCGCAGAGCGACAGCCTCAGCCGGCCGTCATCTTCCTGCACCATTCCTATATCGACCGAGAGTATCTTCTCGTGCTCGTCGAGATGAACCATCATCGTCATCAAGCCGTCGTTAAGCACTACCATCGGCGCCGAAATGCCCGCATCGGCAAGCAGTTGGCGAACCTGCCCGCTTCTGCCGTTGGGGGCCTGGGCGGCGATTTCGTCAACGGAAGCGAAATACTCGTTTATCTCCTGCTGGCTGAATGAAATGCTGAACGACTCGCTGCCCTGCGCCTGGTTGCCGAATTCCTCCAGCGTCTTCTTGGCGAATCGCTTGGCGGCCGCTTCGCGGGCTGGGGCATCCAGAAGCTCCGGCCGGTATTGCGAGGGGGCCTTGCACGCCATCAGATACACCGCCCCCGCCATTACCAGCACGGCGAACAACCCCAACCCAAGCAGCCATTTGATTAAGCTAGTAATCTTCATCCATTTCCTCTGAAGCAAGAGCACTTTGCGTAAAGGTTGTCGTCATTCTTCGTCGGTGAGGCCAGCATGGCAAGGACGGCGAAGCAGGCGATGCCTTGGCATCGTCGATGCAGCCGGACGCCGCTGTGCGCAGCCGCAACCAGAAGATGGCGACAGGAGCTACGCAAAGTGCTCTAGACCTGCCGCCGGAATAACAACATTCTGCCGATTTGAGGCAGGGAATACAACAGCCCCGTCGTCTTGAATACAAAAAACACCGGCCGGGATTATCCCGGCCGGCGCCTCGCATGCGGCCTCCTGTTCACCTATTCCACTGTTCAGGCTTTTCCGCATCCAACTTGTTTATTCCGTCGCCTCAGCAGGATGGCTGCTCCAACGGCGAGGATCGCGGTGATCGCCGGTTCAGGAACTTCGGGTCTCAGCACGCCGGTGAGACTCTGGCCGTTGATGATGTCGGCGCTGATTCCATGGAACCCAATCACGTAATCGCTCTGGCCGCGGAACATCGAAACGTAGTCATATATGTCACTACCATCGGCCATACTGGTCTTGAACGACACCATCAGCGTTTCGCCCGGATTGATGCCCTTTTTGGGCGCGGGCGATTGGGCGAACAGCCCCAGCATGTTCACATCGTCCTCGATCTTGTATGCGGGCACTCCCGCGCTGTCGCGTAGCCAATGTCCCGTGTGTCCGGCGGCACTGCCGGCGCCCACAGCACCTTCGTGTCGGTCAGCTGGGCATGCCCGTCGAGCACGATTTCCTTGAAGGAAACGCTGGTTTCGGGCCGTTTCGAGCTGTTGAGAAAACTGAACGTCGCCACGCCGTCTTTCACACTCATGTCAACCGTCAGTTGAACGTCCGTAAGCGAAGCGCCCGGCTCGGGCTTGTAATCGCTATGGGTGGCGTACACGATTATGGCCGCCTGAGACACAGCCGCCGCCGCAAGCAGAACAATTGCACATGTAGCCGCTTTAATGGTGTTTTGCATCTTTGTTGCCTCCAGAAGCGCTCTTGTCGCTTCAGAAGGAAAGGTAGGATTCAGTCCCTCAACTGCCCAACGACTCTGGCTTTATTTTGCGCTTTTCGGGGGGGGCGAAACAAGCAAACCTGCATTGGCGGGCCATTGTGACGCCGGGGCGAAAAAAGTTACTTGAACAAACACACCCCGCCGGCAATAATAAGGGACTGAACCTTTTTACAAGTGAAGAGGGAGTCTGCATGGGAACAATGATTGAGGCCCTGCTTGGCCTTCAGTCGGTTGAGCGCCAATTGACGCACGTCAAGAGCCGGCTAAGGATACGCAAGAACGCCGTCCCAGCCCAGGAGCGGCGCATTCAACAGCTACGCCAGGACCATGACGCGCTGCACGCCAAAAGCACAGACCTTCGAAAAAGCGCCGACCGGCTGGAACTTGATCTGCGCCAACGAGACCAGGAAGTAGCAAAAGACCGTAACGCCCTCAACACCGCCAAGACGAACAAAGAATACGCCACCCTTCTGACCCACATCAACACCATCAAAGCCGACAACTCGAAGCTCGAAGAGCAGGTTTTGAAGATTCTTCAGGAAGTGGATGTCATTAAAGCCGAGGCCGCCAAGCTTCAGGAGCAGATAAACGCCGAAGAAGCCCGATTGGCCGAGGTGACAAAGACCAGCAAGGACGAGATCGACCGCCTGACGACCATGCTTGACGACCTGAACGCCAAACGAGATGAAGCGGCGCAGAAGGTTCCCCAGGAGGCCCTGCGGACGTTCGAGAGAGTCGCCTCAACCTATGACGGCGAGGCGATGGCGGTTATAGAGGTGCATGGCAAGAGGCCCCCGTTCGACTATGTCTGCGGCGGATGCTTCATGGCTCTCAATGCCGAGCACGTCAACGCGCTGCGCGTGCGGGACGAAATACGAACTTGCAACAACTGCGGGCGCATCCTGTATGTTGAGCCTCAGGGTCAGGAAAGCCGCTCACGGTAATGGCCCAGGCTTCGCTAAAGGTCATCGTTAACATCGACGGCGGCGCCAGGGGCAACCCCGGACCCGCTGCCGCCGGTTTTGTCCTGAGAACCACCGACGGAACCGTTCTTTGCCAACGCGGCTGCTACCTCGGACAAGCCACCAACAACGTCGCCGAATACACCGCACTGCTCAAGGCCCTCGCCGCCGCAGCCGAACTGAAAGCCACTGATATCCAGATCTTCAGCGATTCAGAGCTTCTTGTCCGCCAGATGAACGGGCAATACCGCGTCAAGAACGCCGGTCTGCTTGAGCTGTTCATCAAGGCAAAGGATATGGCCAGCGGCTTCGAGTCCTGCACCATCAGCCACGTTCGGCGCGAAATGAATTCTCATGCCGACAGAATGGTGAACCTGGCGCTGGATCGGCGGCAGGACGTTCAGGACTGACAACCGCTATTGCTTCAGAACAAGCATAGCTGCCGCGTATAGATCGGGGGCGACCATGTCGGCTTTGGGCTCTTCGAGCGCTTCCTCGCTCGGCGCCAGGCGGATTGTTCGGCATCCGGCGCGCTGTCCGGCTTCGACGTCTATGGCGCTGTCGCCTATCATCCAGCTTTGCGTCAGATCGATGTTCATCTCCCCGGCCGCCTGAAGAAGCATTCCCGGCTGGGGTTTGCGCATTTCACTGACGCGGGTGTATTCCTCGATAACGCCTTCAGGATGAAACGGGCAGTAATAGATGGCGTCCACCTTCGCGCCGCGGGCGCCAAGTTCATCCCTCAGCCGCTGGTGTATCTCGGTGAGCCTGTCTTCGGTTACAAGCCCCCTGGCGACGCCCGACTGATTGGTGACAATTACCACCAGGTAACCGGCGGCGTTGAGCATTTTCACTGCTTCGCCGGCGCGAGGCAGCAGGTGAATGAGATCGGGATCATTAATGTATCCAGGATCTTCGATTACCGTCTTGTCGCGGTCGAGGAAGACCGCCCTGTTCTTGTCATTCGCGCTCATCAATGCCTCCGGGCGTCAGGCGTCCATGGGGTCTTCGCCCGTCAGAATGACGCTTACAAGCTGCGCCATTGTCAGAAGGTCCAGCAGATTATGGTGCACTATGTCCCTGACCTGGCGCGCGTCGGCGGTATCCACGAATTTGTGATACGCATCTGCGATAGCCCAGCCGGGAATGTCCCCAACGCGATTTCTTTTGAACAGGTGGCGTTCGAGGGTTTGAAGCTTGCAGTTCGGCAGGCGGCCTCGCCACCGCTTTCGGGCCTCGGTCAGCAAGTCGAGGTGCGGGCCTTCAGGGGGCATTTTGAGGCCGTGGAAGATGGCGCGCTCGCGGATCATATTCATGTCGAAGGCCTTGCCGTTGAAGGTGACAAGCACGCGGGCGGAAGCTACGCGATCGATAAACGCAGTGAGAATCGCTGCCTCTTCGGCGTAATTGCGAGCCAGATACTGCTCGAAATGCAGGTCGTCGTTTCGGTAGTACATCATTCCAACGAGGAATATCACCGCCCCGCTGAATCCGCACGACTCGACGTCCATGAACAACAGGTCTTCCGGCCCGCCGTCGGCAGCGTGGCAAAGCCCGACAGAAGCCTCCAGCTCGTCCACCCGCTGGCGAGCGCCGCGCATCACCCCGGCGAATTGCAGAGCAACCTGCCGGCTTGCAGGACTCACCTGCTCAAGCGTGCGATTGATCAACCAGAACCGCGACGTGCCCATCGGCATGCCAACCGTTCTTTCCTCGCCCGCGCACGCATGGGCAAGTGAAAGCGGATTTTCCGGCTCGTAACGGCGATAACCGATCCGCGGATCGATCTGGTCGGCGCAAATCGCCTCCTGTGCCGCCTTGATGTCCTTGCGAGCAAGCGACCGGGTGAGCATCTGAAGCTTCTTGCGCCGTGAATCCGATTGAGCCATAGAACTTGATTGTACCAGCAATTGCCCGGCCCATGAAACTTATCAGTCGTCAGAGGGACTTATCAGCTTCAGCAGCAGCGTGGCGGCCTCTTTGCTTGGCACGGGATACCCCCCGCCAAGATCCGGATCCTGATGCAGCGGCGGGCGGAGATTGGCCAAACCGACGCAAGCGGGGCAACCGCCGTTGCACGGGCATTCGCGAACGATGGCCCTGCACATTTCGAGCCATTCCTCGAACCGCTCGAATCCCATCTGAGAGAAGCCCAGCCCGCCGCTGTAGCGGTCGTATATGAAGATGATGGCGACGCCCAGGTTGGACGAATCGACCATGCCCGATATGTCTCTTCGGTCGCTCATCGCCAGCGCCGGCAGCGAGGCAAGCATCAGGTTTCGCACGCCAAGCAGCGCTTCGATTGGATTGTGCCCCGCTCGCGCCACTCTTGAGCGAATTGAATCGCCGGGATCGTACCACATGCCGGTGGTGGAAAGCGTCTGCGCGGGCAGGTCGAGCTTGCCCTGTCCGATAAGCTCCATCGAGTAGTAGCGGACCTTGCGAAACGCCGTGGTTTGCCACGTGACATCGGCGGGCCCGAAGCACAGCCTGCCTCCGCGGTGCTCCTTGCGGTCCTCGGGCTCGTGCAGGCGGCAGCTGGCGGCGAGCACCGGCTGGGTGTAGTAGTCCGCCTCCGCCGGCTCGACGTGCGCGATTTTCGCCTCCATGTCCAGCTTTCTGACAAGATACCCCTTGCCCTCGTGCAGGTAGACCGCGCCGGGGTAGACAAGCTCCGGCGCTGAAATCGCGTCCACGTTGCCCAGCGCCTTGGGGCTGCTGGTCGAATCTACAATTGCATATGTATCTTCGCTTATATTTCTCAGGCTCACGTGGTGGCTTGGGGCCTGCCCCTGGGCCCAGTACGTTCTGTCATCGATGGTCTTGACCTTGCCCTCTTCGGCGAGAATTTCGACCACCTTGTCCGCAAGAGGCCCGAAATACCGCCTGTCGTCCGGCGAAATGGGCTTCTCGAACGAGGCGCAAGCCAGTTGCGAGCTGAGTATGTGCGGGTTGTCCGGATCGATGATCGCCTGTTCGTGCGAAGCGCCGAAGAGAAACTCAGGATGGCGCATCAGATATTGGTCTATCGGATCGTCATAGCCGACAAGCACGACAAGGCTGTCCTGGCTGGCCCGCCCCGCCCTGCCCGCCTGCTGCCACGTTGAACAGATCGTGCCCGGAAAGCCAACAAGCACTGCCGCGTCCATGGAACCAACGTCTATTCCAAGCTCCAGCGCGTTGGTCGCCGTCACCGCCAGAAGCCTGCCCGAGAAAAGCTCCTGCTCTATCTCTCTGCGCTGCGCCGGAAGATACCCGCCGCGGTAGGGCCGAATGCGCGACGCAAGATCGCCTTCATTCTTCAGCATGTCCCGGGCGTACTTGTGAACAAGTTCAACAACGATCCTCGCCTTGCCGAACACGATGGTTTGAACGCGCTTTCGCACCAGTTCCACAAGCAGATTGACCGCCTCGACGTTTCCGCTGCGGCGGCAGACGTTGTCGGCGTCCATGTAAGGCGGGTTCCACAGTGCGAAATATTTGCGTCCGCGCGGCGAGCCGTCGTCGTCTATCAGCTCGCACCGGCGCGAAACCAGTTTTTGCGCCAGATCCATCGGGTTGGCTATTGTCGCCGAACAGCACACGATCTTCGGCTTGCCGCCGTAGTGGTCGCACAGCCTCAGCAGCCTTCGCAGCACGCCGGCGACGTGGCTGCCGAATATGCCGCGGTAGGTGTGCATCTCGTCGATGACAAGGTACTCAAGGCTGGCCAGGAATTCGTGCCACTTGGCGTGATACGGCAGAATGCCGACGTGCAGCATGTCGGGATTGGTCAGAACAACATTGGCCTTGTTGCGGATTCTCGATCGCGTGTGGCTGGGCGTATCGCCGTCATAAACGCCGGGCCGAAGCGTCTCGATGAGCTCTTCCTGCGAGGCCCAGCGCTGCAGCACGCCAAGCTGATCCTGCGCCAGCGCCTTGGTCGGGTAGACGTACAGCGCCCGGGCCCTGGGCTCGGAAAGCACACGCGCGACAACCGGAAGGTTGTAGCACAGCGTCTTTCCTGAAGCGGTCGCCGTGACGATGCATACATCCTTGCCCGCCGCCAGCGCGTCAATCGCCTTCGCCTGGTGAGTGTAGAGCTTGTGAATGTTCTGGCGCCTCAGAAGCGACCAGAGCACCTGTGGCATCTCGGTTGAGGGCTCGGCGTATCTGGCCTCGCGCGGCTGTATCGCCCGCACGTGAACGATCTGGTCGGCGTAGTCCCGCCGCGACGTGATTTCCTTGATGAATGCGCGTGCGTCCATCAGCGCATAATGACAGAAGCCCGCCGGCCGTTCAAGGGCGGCTACAGCCCGAACAGGCCCGGCGCCAGGTGGAACAGCAAATACATGGCGCCAATCGCCCAGACGGAGCACATCAGGTCGTCCAGGAGAATGCCCCACCCGCCAGGCAGCAGTTCCAACCTGCGGGCGGGGAACGGCTTGGCGATGTCAAACATACGGGTGAAAATAAAGCCCCACAGCGCCGACGCCCACGGCATCGCCACCGACGGCCAGAAACCCACAACCGTCAGCGTAAAGCCCGCGAACTCGTCCAGCGTCAATCGACCGGGGTCTTTCTTGCCCCACTGCCGCTCAGCCCAGTTTCCGGTTATCACCGTCAGGGCGGAAGATGCAATCAGGCACGCCGGAAGAATCCAGAAGGCTTGATCCCTTGCCCAGACCGCGACGGCAAGGAAAACCGCCACTGCCGGCAGAGTTCCCCACGTGCCCCTGGGGCCGGGGATGAAACCCATGCCCAGCGACGTGCCCAGAACCGCAAGCAGCACCCGTTGCGTTTTTGTCAGCGGTCGGTCTTGTCCGTCGTCGGATGGCATAGTGCCTGATTATATGGCCGCTATTGGTCGCCGCCTTCGTCTTCCTCGTCGAGGACTTCATCCTCTTCGACTTCTTCTTCGTCTTCGATTTCTTCCTGCGAGTCGGCGATGTCTTCTTCGACTTCTTCGACTTCGTTAACAGGCGGACACTGCTCCACCAGGGGCTCGCCCTCTAGCAGCGGCATGGCGTTCTCGCCGCTCTGGGCGGGATTGTCTTCATCGGCCACCACGCGGGCGACGGACACAAGCTTGTCGCCTTCACGAAGGCGGATCATCCTTACGCCCTGCGTTCCGCGGCCCATCATTCTCAATTCCTTGAGTCCGATGCGTATGATCTGCCCGTTCTGGGTGACCATCATCAACTCGTCGTGGTTGCGAAGGGCCTTCATGCCGACAACCTTGCCGTTGCGATCGTTGGCCTTGATGTTGATAACACCCTTGCCGCCTCGGCTGGTGATGCGGTATTCCTCGAACCGCGTTCTCTTGCCGAAACCGTTCTCGCACACGGTAAGCAGCGTGGCCTGCGGATCGTAAACCGCCATATCGACCACCTCGTCGCCTTCGGCGAGGTTTATGCCTCTTACGCCGGCAGCGTTGCGGCCCATTCCACGGACCTTCGTTTCGGGGAAGCGTATGGCCTTTCCGTTGGCGGTTCCCAGGACTATCTGGTCGTTGCCGGTGGTCAGTGCAGCCCCGATTACGATGTCGCCTTCCTTGAGGCCGGTGCCGATAATGCCGCCCTGCCTCGTGTTCTTGTACGCTTCGAGGCTGGTCTTCTTGATGAAGCCGTCTCGCGTGGCGGTCACCACGAACCTGTTATCGAACTCACGGATGTTGACGACGGCGCAGATCTTGTCGTCCTTGTCCATCCTGAGCAGATTCACTATGGCCCTGCCCTTGGACGTGCGGTTCATCGACGGGATATCGTAGACCTTCAGCAGGTGCATCTTTCCGTTGCTCAGGAACACCATCAGGTAGTCGTGGGTGCTGGCGATGAACAGCTCGGAGATGAAATCGCCTTCCTTGGAATCCTGCCCGATTATGCCCACGCCGCCCCTGCTCTGCCTGCGATAGGTCGTCAGGGGGATTCGCTTGATGTAGCCCTCATGGCTGAGGGTGACGACGACGTCCTCGTCGGCGATAAGGTCTTCAATGTTGAACTCGCCGACGTCGCTGATGATCTCGGTGCGCCGGTCGTCGCCAAAGCGATCCTTGATCTCGAGCAGGTCTTCCTCGATGACCTCCAGAAGCCTTCGCTCGTCGGTGAGGATAAGCTCGTAGCCTTCGATTTCCTCGATGACCTTGCAGTAGTCGCGTGCGAGCTTTTCGATTTCAAGCCCGGTCAGGCGATGGAGCTGCATGTTAAGGATGGCGTCGGCCTGGACATTGGTGAGGAACTGATCGCTGGCCGAGGCGCGATTGACAAAGACCTCCGGCAGCATCTGGCGAACGGTCGCCCGCTCCGTCAGTCTCAGGGCGTGCTCCATGAGCCGCTGTCTTGCGGTTGGAACGTCGGGCGACTTCTTGATGATCTCGATGATCCTGTCGATGTCCGCCACCGCCAGGATCAGGCCTTCAAGTATGTGAGCCCGCTGCCTTGCGCGTCGCAGCAGGAACATGGTCCTGCGGCGAACCACTTCCTTGCGGTGATCAAGGAAGCACTGCAGCATTTCCTTGAGCGACAGCAGCCGGGGCGCCTTGTTCACCAGTGCGATGTTGATGATGCTGAAGGTGCTTTGCAGCGGCGTGTACTCGTAAAGCTGGTTAATCGCCACCGAAGGTTCTGACCCCTTGCGCAGATCGACGACGATTCTCATGCCGTTGCGGTCGCTGTGATCCTGCACGTCCAGGACATCGGGCATGCGCCCGGCCTTTACGACATCGGCGATGCGCTCGATAAGCGTGCTCTTGAGCACCTGGTAGGGCATTTCGGTAATGACAACCTGCGTCTTGCCGTTGCGGGCCTGCTCGGTGTGAAGCCTGCCGCGGACGATGATCTTGCCGCGTCCGGTGCGGTAGCCCTGCAGGATGCCGCTTCTGCCGCAGATGATGCCGCCCGTCGGAAGATCGGGGCCCTTTATGTGCTTCATCAACTGCTCGATGGTTGCCTCTGGCGATCGCATCAGGAAGACCAGCGCATCGCAGACCTCCCTGAGATTGTGCGGCGGGATGCTTGTGGCCATGCCTACGGCGATTCCCTGGCCGCCGTTGACCAGCAGGTTTGGAAATCGCGACGGAAGGACGGTTGGCTCGGTTCGCGTATCGTCGTAGTTCGGCACCATGTCCACGGTGCCAAGGTTGATGTCCTCCATCATGTCGACGGCAGGGGCGGTCATGCGAGCTTCGGTATATCGCATGGCGGCGGGCGGGTCGCCGTCTATCGAGCCGAAGTTGCCTTGCGGATCCACCAGCGTGTATCGCAGGTTCCAATGCTGGCCCATGCGGACCAACGTCGGATAGACCACCGACTCGCCGTGCGGGTGATAGTTGCCGCTGGTGTCGCCGGCGATCTTGGCGCATTTTCTGTGCTTGCTGCGAGGGCCAAGGTTCAAGTCGTTCATGGCGACCAGCACCCTGCGCTGCGAAGGCTTGAGGCCGTCGCGAACATCCGGCAAGGCGCGGTCCATGATGGTGCTCATGGCGTAGGTCAGGTAGCTTTCGCGGATTTCCTCATCGATAGCCAGGTCGCTGACATTCTCGTTGCCGAACATCGAGACAGGCGCCAAGGCCGTCACCGGCGCCGGTTCATCCTGACGCTCTTCATTTTCCTGTTCTTCTGACACCTAACACTCCATCATCGCCGCAAAAGATGCGCGAGCGGCGAAACGTTTCGCTTTGCGAGGGGAACTGGCGGCCTTCCCTGGCCGATCCGAATCCTCAAGAATACGGGCTTATTATGACACAAATTCCCGCCTTTGACAGCTAATTTCTTGTCTACCTGCAACGGCGGCGCTCAGGTGCTTATGTTACGATCCGCACCGGCGAAGGGATCAAACAAAACCGGGATATCCGCAATTGCAACTTCCCGTGTTTGCTGAACTTAGCTCTTGCGGATTATTCTTCGCACGGCATACGTTCGAGCCGGTGTCGATTCGAAGTAGATGCGCATGAGCATCTCGCCCACAAGACCAGTCGCCAGGAACAGCGTAGACATGATCGCCAGCAGGAATCCCGCCGCCATCAGCGGGCCGTGCTGCTGGAAGAGGTGGTAGTTTTCGCCGGCGATCATGCTGATGATCTTGCGGACAAAGCCAAAGCCCAGCACGCCGCTGCCAACCAGGGCGCAAACCGCGCCCCACTTTCCGAAGAAGTGCAGCGGGCGCGTCATATAGCGGCTGAGGAACCGCACGGTGACTATGTCCAGCGCCACTCTGAAAGTGCGCTTGATTCCATAGTTGCTTTTGCCGGCGGCGCGACGCACGTTCTTTATGGGCACCTCGCAGATTTTCGCCCCGAGTCTTGCGCAAATTGCGGGGATGAACCTGTGCATGTCGCCGTAAAGACGAACATCCTGAAGCACCTCACGCCGGTACGCCTTGAACGTCGTGCCGAAATCATGCAGATCGACGCCCGAAACCTTGGCCAGAAGCCAATTGGCGATCCGCGACGGGAAGCGCCGCAGCAGGTAGTTGTCGCCTCGCCTCACACGCCAGCCGCTGGCTATGTCGTAGCCTTCGTCGATCTTGCGAACGAAAATCGGTATCTCGTACGGGTCGTGCTGCAGGTCGCCGTCCATGGCGATGATTACTTCGCCGCTGGCATGGTCAAGCCCTGCCTGAAGAGCCGTCGTCTGACCAAAATTGCGGCGAAGGTCCAGGAACGTCACATGAGGATCTTCAAGCGCTATCGCTTCGAGCACCTCCGCGGTCGAGTCGCTGCTGCCGTCATTGATGTATATGGCCTCGTAAGTCCGTCCCATGTGCCGCATCACGCGGGCGATTCGATTGTGCAGCTTGGCGACGATGCCGGCCTCGTTATAAAACGGCACAATGATGCTGTATTTGACGCGCGGAGCGTCTTGCCCTGCGCCGTGTTCACATGCTGCCGTAGTGGGCGAGTTCAACTTCATTTCTTTTTACCGCTTCCTTCACTCTGGCGTCACAAAGAGCATCAAGTTCGTTTTGCCTGCACTGCCGGAGCCTCGTTGCGCCTGGCTCCAGGTCGTCTCCGACGCCTGGGTGGGTCATGATCTCGGTTGCGCCCGGCTTGAGCATGCCCAGCGCCAGTATCAGCCACGGGGCGTTGATTTCGCCTGTAGCCGCAACGCCCCACGTGCCGCGGGTCGGGCACAAGCCCCTGCCCAACAGGCGGTTGGCTCGGGCCATTACGTTGATGGCCGCCGACACGCAGGATTGCTTGACGCAAACGCCCCTGGCCAGCAAGGCTGCGGGCTCGCGGTGGCGTCGCACATGTGGGATACTATAGCGTCTGGCAAGCCTGGCGACACGAATGAAAATAGGGGCGAATGCATGGGTGTGGCGGTGGGTGTCCAGATGCGTCGGCTTGAGGCCGTGGTCAAGCGCCCAGCGAATTTGAGCGTCGAACTCGGCCTCGAAGGCATCGAGCAGGCGAGGATTCAGCAAGCAATCGCGTATCAGGCCGGCCGCGGTCCTGTTCATCAACCCGTCCGGCCCGGCGAGGGCGGATCGGGCTTCATCCGAAAGCGCCGGCCCCTGCGATATGTTCAGGTGTACTCCAACTCCAAGACATGGCGCTTCGCTCAACCGGCGCACAGCCTCGCCTGCGTAGGGCATATTCGCCGCCAACGTGGTGGAGGTCACAATGCCGCCGTGATGCGCCTGGAGAATGCCCTCGGTCACTCCGGGCGAGAAGCCGTAGTCGTCCGCATTGACAATCAGGCGTTTTGCGCATGTCTTGGACATCAGGGGCGATTATAATCGCCATGCTGCCGCGGCATAACCATAATGCCCGGCCCAGGAGTTTGAATGCTGTCGGAAGTTACATCCATGATTCCCGGAACCATAGGCGAGTGGATCTGGTTTTGCGTCGGTTTGTGCGGGCAGTTCACGTTTTTCATGCGCTTCGTCGTTCAGTGGATCGCTTCGGAACGCAAGAAACGCACGGTTGTGCCGATGGCGTTCTGGTATCTGTCGCTGTGCGGCACATTGATGGTTCTGGCGTACGCGATATACAAGGCCGACCCGGTGTTCATCGCCGCGTACTCGCTGAATATTTTCATTTACGTGCGGAATCTCCACATCGCTCAGCGGTGCGCCAGGGATTCGGCTTCGGCCCAGACGCCTCAATTGGACGATTTGCCAGCCAAAGCAATAAGCGATTGAGATGTCCAATTGCTCTAATTCCTTCACCTGAGTCTGTGCGGGAGCCAGTTGGTCCGCTATACTGCCAATCATTATCGGAGTGAACATGGCTTCTCGCTTGCTTATGGTCCGTCACGCTTGTGTTGCATCCGCCTATGACGGACGATTTGTGGGCAGAACCAACGTGCCTTTGTGCGATCGAGGCCAGAAACAGGCCCAGGCCATCGCCGCCGCTGCCGCAAGCTGGAAGGTGTCTCGCTGCTTCGTCAGCCCCATGCTGCGGGCCACGCAGACTGCAAAACCGCTGATAGATATGCTCAATATCTCGGCGCAGTTCGACGAGGATCTGCGTGAAATCGACTTTGGCCAGTGGGAAGGCATGACCTTCTGCCAGGTTCAGCGAGAGCATTCTCAACTGGTTGAGAAATGGTGCGGCAACGACAACTCGTTTACGTTTCCCGGCGGAGAAAACACCGCCTCGTTTCTCGAGCGGGCGAAGCGGTGCGCAAAAAAGCTGGCCTCCGACAATGCTCAAACGGTTCTTGCCGTTACGCATGGCGGCATCATACGCGCGGTGATCTGCTGCCTGCTGGGTCTGGACCATTCGAATCACGTGCTTTTCGACATCCGGCCCGGCTCGCTGACCACGATTGATCTGTTCGACGGCAAGGGCGTGCTTAGCGGCCTGAATGATTTATGCCATCTTGGGACTGCTGAAAGCTAGACGGGGAATGATCATGAAAACCGCGGCAAGAACCCTTGTCTTCACCGGCGATGGAAAAGGCAAGACCACCGCTGCCATGGGAATGGCTTTCAGGGCCGTTGGTCATGGCATGGCGGTTTTCATCATCCAATTCTGCAAGAGCGACGCCACCACTGGCGAGCTTCATACGGCAGCGACCATTCCCGGAGTGGAATTCGTTCAAAGCGGCTGCGGGTTCATTCCGCCCGATGCGCCCGACAGCGCCATGGAAAGCCACCGCCAGGCGGCGCAATCGGGCCTCAGACGCGCGATGCAGGCGGTGATTTCCGGCGTTTATCCCGTTGTCATACTCGATGAGATATGCTACGCGGTCCACAGGGGCCTTCTGGATGAGCAAAGCGTGATCGACCTCATTCACGCCGCACGCGAGGACCAGTGCATCGTCATGACCGGACGAGGCGCAACCAAGGGCTTAATAGACGCAGCCGACACCGTCACCGAAATGAAGTGCATCAAGCACGGCATGAACGAAGGCATCGAGGCCCAACGAGGCATCGAGTTCTGAGCAGGCGAACAGGTGAACAGGTGACTCGTGCTTCGTAGCGTACTTCGCAGAGTAGCAGCAGGTGAAAGAACCCCCTGGCCCTGAGTGAGCGCAGCGAATCGAAGGGGCATCGAGGCCCAACGAGGCATCGAGTTCTAGCTAGATCCGCTTCCCCACCTGAAGCCATTGAATGGCATGCTTAAGCAGATCGGTTGAGGTTTCGAGCTTGAGCTTCTCTTTGACGTGCGCGCGATGCGATTCGACGGTCTTGACGCTCAGGTGAAGCTGCTTTGCGATCTGCCGTGTTCCCATGCCCTGGCCGATAAGTTCAAAGACCTCGAGTTCCCTATCGCTGAGGCGATCGATAGAGAGTCCGGCGCCGGGTTTGCCCTCGACTATCTTGCAGATCATCTTGCCGGACATTCTGTCGCTGAGATAGATTTCGCCGTTAAGCAGACGGCGAATGCCTTCGACAACCTTCTCGGTGCCCTCCTCCTTCGTTACGTAACCCCTGGCCCCGGCGCGAAGAACTCGCTCGGCGTAAAACGATTCGTCATGCATTGAGAGCACCAGCACCTGAAGGTCTTCATGGCGCACCTTTATGTCTTTGATCAGCTCAAGGCCGCTGCTGTCCTTGAGCGACAGATCGATAACCGCAACATCCGGCTGGCGGGCGGCAATCACCCTTAGAGCCTCGGATGCGCTCTCGGCCTCACCGCATACCTCCAGATCCGGTTCCTGGTTTATCAACTGAGCCAGACCCTGGCGTACGATGGGATGGTCGTCGACGATTACGACTTTGGTTTTTTCTTCCTGACGCACTTTTCCCATGCATGACTCCGCGTACACAATGATATGCTCCCTCTGCGCGCGGTATAGGCTTTGCCGCAATAAATGTTCAGCCACCGGTCTGGCCCGCATTAAGACGTTGTCATTCCGTACCGATACTGTTAATGGGAGGTCTATATGCGGTCTATGGAGATTCGTTGCGTCAATCCGCACTGTAGAGAGATACTGCTGGTGCCCGAGCATCTTGTTGGCTCTGTGGTGAAATGCGCCAAATGCTCGCAGCAGTTCGTGGTGCCGTTCAGCGCGCAGAAAGTCTGGCGTCTTCGCATCCAGCCGCCCCCCAGAAGAAACGCAGGCTGACGGTCGCGGGCGGTCGCCTCACCAGCCCTGGCTGATAACCTTTGCCGAGGGTCGCAGCCAGAAGTCCGGGTTTCTGAAGTACTCCTTGGTCATCATCGCGGCCACCACGCCGTCTCCGCATGCCGTGGTCAATTGCATGGCCGCCTGCTGACGGCAGTCGCCGGCGACGAACACGCCTCGCAGAGATGTGCGAAGAGTGGCGGGATCGCAAGCAATGTAGCCCGCTTCGTTCATCTCCACCTGCCCGCGCAAGAAGCCCGTGTTCGGAACCATGCCCACGAATAGAAAAACGCCTTCCACCTTCACCGATTCGACGGCGCCTGTTTGGGCATGGCGTATTTCAACGTGATGAATCTCCGCGCCGTCGGGGGTGGGCACTATTCGTTCGAGATTATATGGCGTCTTGAGATCGATTTTGCCGGCGGATACGTGTTTCTGCAATTCATCCACAAGCACTTGCTGGGCGCGGAATTCTTCGCGGCGGTGAATCATGGTTATCTTGCGAGCGAAGCGCGTGGCCAGATATATGGTGTCCTCAACAGCGGTGTTTCCGCCGCCGACGGTCATGATGTGACGGTCGCGGTAAAAGGCGCCATCGCAGGTTGCACAGTAGCTCACTTTGGTTGCCTGGCGCATCTCGGCCTCGCCGGGCACGCCAAGCTGCCTGTAGTCGCTGCCTGGGGCAAGAATCACCGAACGGGCGCAGAATGCCTGCTCTCCGTCGTTGATCTGGACCTCGATGGTCCCGTCATCTCGGCCGAAGATGGCGTTAACTGGGCTGTTGGCGAGTATCTTCGCGCCGAACTTCTCTGCCTGAAGCCTCATGCGTTGGACGAGGTCGGGGCCTGAGATCGATTCGAAGCCGGGGTAGTTCTCCACCCGCTCGGTCAGCATGATCTGCCCGCCGGGCAGGCCGTTCTTTTCGAGAATCAGCGTGCTGTAGCGGTCCCTCGCGCTGTACAGGGCCGCGGAAAGCCCCGCCGGGCCGCCGCCGATAATAATGACGTCAAACTTGTCTTGTTCGTCCATCAGTGTCCTTCAGACTACTACTTCATCAGATCGTCAATCGCCTGGCGCGCCCGAGGATCCTGATTAAATACATCTTCCTGCGGGGCCGATTCCATCACAAAACCATCATCAGTAGACAATCGCAGCATTCTGCCGCCTTCATCAAGCCACCAGTCGGCAGGCGCGCTTTCGCCCCCGGCGCTGACATCAGTCAGGTGCACCGCCGAAACCTTCGCCCCGTTGAGGTCGATCGAACTCTTTCCAAGGATCGTGAAGGTTCGCAGCTCGAAGTCGTTTATGCGGGTGTTGTACACCGCGAAGCTGTATGCCTGCAAGGAAGACAAGTCCATCAATCTGGGCAGAATCATGCCTGTAGCGCGCGAAAGATAGAAATCCTGCACCGTTATAAGCATCGACTTGATGGCGGCAGCCTTCTGATCGGGTGACGCCTGCGGCATGTTGCGCTCGACTTGTTGAATCACGTCCCGTTCGAGCATCCCAGGAGGCATTGCCTTCTGCTGCTCCCATGTTTGTTCGCCCTGCCGGCCGCTGCAAAGGATGGCTTCGTCCTGCCTGAAGCCCTTTTCGCTGATGAGAGTCGTGTTCCCGTTGGCGGTCAAAAGCAGCCTGTCGCTCCAGTGTTCAACCCTGCCGTCAAACGAAACGAAGATGACCTGCTTCTGCGACCTGCTGCCGTCGGGCAGAGTAAGAATAGTCCCCATTCGAAGCTCAAGCCCCGATGATTTGTCGCGAGTCGCAACGCGCTCCATCTGCACCGCCCATCCTATGGGTTTGCCCTTGAGACGCATTGTGAACCACTGAGGCGCTGATTCGATGGAACCCCTTATGCGGCCTTCGTCGATCTCCTTGAGCAGAGCCATGCCGCGGTCGATGCTTTCCCGCTGACGGGCAAGTTCAACCTCGGGATCGAGAAAAGCGGCTGAGGCCATAATCGACTCGGCCAGTTGCCCAAGACGATCGCGCATTGTCACCGGCCCCACGATTTCAAAGAGCAGCACGCCGTCATGATTCACAAGCACCCATTCCTGCCGCCGCCATTGCCGCAACGGCTTTGCAGTCAGACCCTGAATCATGATCGATTTCTTGCCGCATCGCTCGATCAGTTGGGTGCTTTCAACCTCGAAGCCTTCCGCTTGACGCAGGTTTTGCGCAAGAGCGGCCGCGTATTGATCCAGGGTCAGATCGGCGTTGGCCTGTTCGAAGCGGCTGACGCTGAAGGTCCAGGCAATCGCGCCCGTGGCGGCGTCTCGCTGTTCCCATCTGACCAGAAGCGAAGCGGATTTTTCCCTTATTCGCACCGCCTGGGCCGGTGGGCGCAGCGAGAAACCGTTGAGCTTGTCGACATAAGGTCGCTGGGCCAGGGCCGGGATTTGTGTTTCCTGCGCATTGGCGGCAGCGAACGCCAGAGACACCATTAACAGGACG
Organism: Planctomycetota bacterium; assembly: GCA_012729725.1. Lineage (GTDB taxonomy): Bacteria > Planctomycetota > Phycisphaerae > SM23-33 > SM23-33 > JAAYCO01. The sequence continues at coordinate 5,069 of JAAYCO010000154.1, read as the reverse complement.
CTTGTTCTATGCATTTTTCGCCTCGACGAAGTAACAAAGGATAATCGTATATGATATTGCAAAACACAAAAGCGAAGCAACGGCCTTTGATCTCGTTGGGTGTGCCTATAATTGCAGTACGGGAAAGGGCGCGGGTGGAAGGGGATCCTCATGAAGGCCGTGGTTTTTCACGACGTCGGGGATATCAGGCTTGATGAAGTGCCCGAGCCGAAGATTCAGGAATCCAATGACGCAATCGTCCGACTGACCGCAAGCGCGATCTGCGGCACGGATCTCCACTTCATTCGCGGGACTATGCCCGGCATGAAGGAAGGAACGATCATCGGGCACGAGGGCGTGGGCATTGTCGAGAAGACAGGGCCTGGGCTGCGGAACGTCAAGGAAGGCGACCGGGTTGTTATCTGCCCCACGATAGCCTGCGGATATTGCAGCTACTGCCGGGCAGGCTACTTCTCGCAGTGCGACAACTCGAACCCCAACGGTCCCCGAGCCGGCACGGCCTTCTTCGGCGGGCCCGCCGAGAGCGGAGCGATAAACGGGTTGCAGGCCGAGAAAGCCAGAGTGCCCTTTGCGAACGTCGGCCTGGTCAAGATTCCCAACGAGGTGACGGACGATCAGGCCATCATGCTCAGCGACATTTTCCCCACCGGGTACTTCGGCGCCGACATAGCCGAGGTGGAGCCGGGCAATACCGTTGCCGTCTTCGGGTGCGGGCCCGTGGGGCAGTTCACAATACTCAGCGCGTTGCTGCTTGGCGCGGGGCGAGTGATTGCGGTCGATTGCGTGCCGATGCGCCTGGAAATGGCGCGTGATCAGGGCGCTGAAGTGGTGAACTTTGAGGAGGATGATCCTGTCGAGGCGATTCTGCAACTGACGGGTGGCATTGGTGTTGATCGCTCGATAGACGCCGTGGGCATCGATGCGATTCACGCTCATAGCGGCCCGGCTGCGGAAAAATCACGCCAGATGGAAGAGGAGTTCCAACGGGAACTCAAGCTGGTTGCTCCCAAGACTCATCCTCAGAACGGAACATGGAGGCCCGGCGACGGGCCGTCACAGGCAATCATCTGGGCGCTTGAATCGCTGGCGAAGGCGGGCACGCTTGCGATAATAGGCGTTTACCCTCAAACCGCGCAGTTCTTCCCGCTGGGGGCAGCGATGGAACGCAACATCACCGTCCAGATGGGCAACTGCAACCACCGAAAGTACATACCGACGCTGATGGAGATGGTCAAAAGCGGCGCGGTCGATCCGGAAGTCTACATCTCAAACGTTGAACCGTTTGATTCGGTGCTTGAAGCCTATAGAGCATTCGATGAGCGCCAGCCCGGATGGATCAAGGTGGAACTCGTGCCGCGAATGCACCTTGCGGCAGTATGACAAGACGGCGCCTAGCGCCTCTTGCGGTTCTGCTTGTACCACTCGATGATGTCCTGGCCGCAGTGCGGGCAAACATCCCTCATCATTTCCTGTGGGGCCATCTGACCGCGGGATTCGTACTGCATCTGAACCATCATCGACTGGCTGATGAACCGGCCGCCGCAAGCCGGGCACTTGCTCGTCTGCCAGCATGACTTCTTCGTGCCGCATGATGGGCAGTCAAGCACCGGCATGTCCATCATCGGACCGTAGGCGCTGTCTTCGCTGTAAAGCTCTTCGGGTTTGACTTCGAACTGATGCTTGCAGCTTGCGCACTCGAAGATAATCTCCTGCGCCTTGGGCTTGTTGCCGCCCATATAGGTATTAATCGTCAGCGCCAGCGCACCGATAATTACCAATCCCAGCAGTGCCGCCAGGATGTACTCGGTCTTATTGCCCCCCGACTGGCCGAAGCTGAACAGCTTTCTCGTAATGTCTGAAAATGCCATCGCGGACTCCAGTTGTTTAAGATAGATAGGTTATCGGCGATCAATGACTTGACATTAGGATAACATGAACAACACACGAGGCAAATAGTTTTTCAGAACTTGCAGCAAAACAGGGTCTCGTCGTTGGGCCTGATCAGCTCTTGCCTTTGGCGGCTTGCGATTGTGGGTTCCTCTGCCCGCCGCGGTTAAGGGAGGCACGCTTCCTGGCCTTTCTTGGTCCGATGGCGGCTTCAACGGCCTTTTCGACCGTCTTCACGAAAATGAATTCAAGCGACTCTCGCACCTCTTGCGGCACATCGGGTATGTCCTTGCGGTTGCCCTCGGGCAACAGCACAGTTTTTATGCCTGCACGCTGTGCGGCGAGCACCTTCTCCTTCACTCCGCCGATTGGAAGCACCAGGCCCCTGAGCGTAACTTCGCCTGTCATGGCGACATCTGAACGCACGGACCTGCCGGTGACCAGGCTTGTCAGCGCCATCACCATCGCAAGGCCTGCCGACGGACCATCTTTGGGCACCGCGCCGGCCGGCACGTGAACGTGAATGTCCATCCCCGCCAACTGCTCGGGGTTCGACATCAAATCTCGTGCGTGGCTCTTGACGAGGCTCAATGCAGCCAAAGCCGATTCCTTCATCACGTCGCCTATCTGGCCCGTCAGCGTGAGATTGCCCTTGCCGGGGTAGCTCGTGCATTCGACGAAGATTATCTCGCCACCCGACGGCGTATAGGCAAGACCCGTCGCCACGCCCGGAATGCTTGTGCGCATGGCGACTTCGCTTTCAAATCTGCGGGGGCCGAGCATCTCGACAATCAACTTGTGGTCGACCTTGCGCGAGGTGGCTTTTCCACCGGCCACCAGCGCCGCAACGCCCCGGCTGATGGTGCCGATCTGACGCTCAAGATCGCGAACGCCGGCCTCGCGCGTGTAGCCGTCGATAATCTCGTTCAACGCAGCCTCGCTGAAGCGGATCTGCGACGGCTTGAGCCCATTTTCCTTCTGCTGCCTCGGCACAAGGTAACGAGTGGCAATGTGCAGCTTCTCGTGGTTGGTGTAACCGGGCAGCTCGATGACTTCCATTCTGTCCCGCAACGGCGCGGGAACCGGCGCCATGTAGTTGGCTGTGCCGATGAACAGGACCGTCGAAAGATCGAACGGGACATTCAGATAATGATCCTGGAACGTGTTGTTCTGCGCCGGATCAAGAATCTCAAGAAGCGCCGAGGTGGGATCGCCTCTGAAGTCCGCGCCGACCTTGTCCAACTCGTCGAGCATGAACACGGGGTTCTTTGTGCCGGCCTTGCGGATCTCCTGAACTACTCTGCCCGGCATTGCGCCGATGTAAGTGCGCCGGTGGCCGCGAAGCTCGGCTTCGTCGCGCATGCCGCCGAGGCTCATTCGGATAAACTTGCGGCCAAGCGCCCGCGCAATCGACTGGCCCAACGATGTCTTGCCCACGCCCGGCGGGCCAACGAAGCACAGGATCGGACCCCGAGATTCCGGCGCAAGCTTGCGAACGGCAAGATACTCAAGAATGCGTCGCTTGACCTTTTCCAGATCGTAATGATCCTCGTCCAGCACCTTCTGCGCCACGTTGACGTCCAGCTTATCCTTTGTCTGTATGGACCACGGCAGCTCGATCATGACGTCAAGGTACGTGCGGACAACCTGGTATTCAGGACTGGCCGAGGGAATCTTTTCCAACCTGCCCAGTTCGCGCATGGCCTCTGTCTTGACCACTTCGGGCATTTTGGCTGCCTCGATCTTCTCTCGAAGCTCTTCGACCTCCTGCGCTTTCTCGTCAACCTGGCCGAGTTCTTTTTGAATGGCCTTGAGCTGCTCTTGAAGAAAATACTCGCGCTGAGTCTTGTCGATGCTGCTTTTGACCTGATTCTGAATCTTCTGCGACAGTTCCGTCACTTCAAGCTGCTTCTGCAATTCGACGCCGATCATCCTGAGCCGCTGGTTTACATTCAGTTCCTCAAGCAGGTTCTGCTTGACGGGCACCTCGGCCTGAAGAAGATTCGACGCCAGGAAGTCGCTCAGTGCGCTGCCCTGGTCGATGCTGTCGAGGACCACCGCCGCCTCTTCGGGGATGTTGGGGATCATCTGGATCACGCGAGAGGCGAGGCTGCGGACGTTCATCACCAGGGCGTCAGTTTCGGTGCCTTGCGGCATATCCTCCTGAAGCACGCGCACGCGAGCCCTCAGATACGGTTCAAGGCCCAGCCATTCTTCTATCTGCACTCGTACCAGGCCGTGAACAATGACGCTCTGGTTGGACTCGTCCATTCGCAGAAGCTTGAGCACCATCGCAGCCGTGCCGATTTCGTAGAGGTCTTCCGGGCGCGGGTCTTCTGTCTCGAACTTGCGCTGGCAGATGGTGACGATAACCTTGTTTTCCGGCAGGGTTGCTTCGAGCAGGCGGCGCGACTTGGCTCTTCCCACTCCCAGCGGTATGACCATGCCGGGGTAAATCACTATGTTTCGAACGGGAAGCACCCCCACTTCAGTGGGAATTGCAACCTGCTGTGTTTGTCCCTTGGGGGCGGTTGTCTGAATTTCAACGGCGCCGCCGTCTTCATTGATGATCCTGGTGGATTTATTGAATGGATCTTGATCCATCGCCACATCAGCCTCTCCGGGGAATGCGCACCCACAAGTATCCCGAACGATAATATGCATTGATATTGCTGACATCCGCATTTTTGGGCAGATCGACCGTTCGGCAGAAGCGCCCATGATCGATCTCCATCAGCAGCAGGCTGACGGAACCATTGGTCTTCGGAGGCTTGGGCAGCGCTCGCTGGCCGTCAAGAATCAGCGTTCCTTCCTTGACGCGCAACTCAACCTCTTGGACCTCCATCCCCGCCAGGTCCGCAACCATGTAATAATAGGCGTCGTCCTCGTATAGGTTTATCGCCGGGGTCCAGGCGCCGCCGGGACAGAATCTCCTGAGCGACGGACTAAGAGCCTGCTCGACCCACTGCATCATCTTGACAGTTACTTGCTCTTCCTTGCCGAAAGCATGCATTCTGATCATGGTGCATCCTCGTGCAGGTGCGAATTGCGTCGGTCCCAGGCGGCGGCGTGTGAAATGCCGCCGCCAGAAACACATTATACCAGAAGTTGAATTATTGAGCACCACTCTGGTCGTGCGCGCAACCAGCCCAATGCATAAAGCCCCGCATGGCGATGCGGGG
>JAAYCO010000153.1 GCA_012729725.1 Planctomycetota bacterium | reverse complement strand
TTCGCCAATTGCCCACGCTGTCCAATGTCCAGCTATACACTGAATCTGTCCCCGGCAGTGTTATCCCTTCGACTATGCTCAGGGCAGGCCCTTCGACTATGCTCAGGGCAGGCCTTTCGACTATGCTCAGGGCAGGGGCGGTCGATATGACATGCCCGCCGCTTCCTGTATCTTCGCTCAGGATTCCACGTTGATATTCGCGTAGCTGGTTCATCGAGTCAAGAGAATGTTTTGATGCATGCTATAGCAAGTTGTGACGCCGCATAAGCGTCCTTATTCCGTTGCGCCACACACGGTGTTGTTCAACCGGGGCAAGTATCAAAATGTATACTGGACGTTCACGGTCGGGCGCGGTATAATGGCGGCCGCAAATCGTTGAGGGAATGTGCCATGACCGACGAGAAAAGGCAGGGCGGCAAGACCTATCTTGGCCACCTCATCTACATGCTCCTGTTGGGCATGCAAAAGCAGGCTCAAGACCCCCAAAACGCGCCTCGGCCGGGCTTCAAAAGGCACAAAACGACACCAAATCCGCAAGTCCATAAAACATCAGGGTTTATGCGCGACACCAAATGGAGCGGCTTCACGGTCAGGTCGGCATGCAACGCACAATGGCGCTGCCTGAGAGTTGAAGACCTCGGATTGGTCGGCGGCGAACAGTGTAACGGCGGCGGCTGGAGGCAAAAAACGACACCAAAGCTGCAAGTGATTGCAGAATCAGGTTTTACGCGCGACACCAAATGGAGCCGCATGGCGGGCAGGCCGGTAAACAACACCGAAGGGTGTCGTCGAAGAGCTGGGAACCTCGATTCCGCGGCGGCGAGCCGGATAACGGCTGGGGCAGGAGGCACAAAACGACACCAAATCCGCAAGTCCATAAAACATCAGGGTTTATGCGCGACACCAAATGGAGCCACACTACGGGCGGGCCGCTGAATGACACCAAATGGTGTCGCCGGGCGGCCCTCAGGCCAGGGCGGCATGCAGGTTGGATACGTCGGGCATGTAACATGGTTGATCGGAGGAGGTTTCAGCGTTCCTCAAGTCGGGCCGGGTTGAGCCGGCCGGGCGGAAACCAGGTCTTCGCTTGTCTGGCTTTCGTGGCGAAAGCGATGCCGGAATAATGAGCGGCAGCCGCGGACAGGCATGAATGTTGCATTTGCACATTACAAGTGAATACGGCATCCTTCTAAAATGCCTGGCAGACATGGCGGGTCACAGCACATCGGTCGATGAGCAGTGCAGCCTTCTGTATGCCTCGGGAGTCATTCCGGTTGTCTTTTTGAACTCGCGGCAGAAGGCGCCCGGGCAGGCGAATCCGCACTGTTGGCTGATCTGCTTGCTGAGGTTGTCGGTGGATATCAGCAGTTCCTTGGCCGCCTGAAGCCTCCTGTCCAGAAGCATTCTGTGAGGCGAGGTGTTCAGACGTTTCTTGAACACGTCATGCAGATGGGCGGCGGACCACCCGGCCGTTTCGGCCAAGTCGGCAAGCACAAGGGGCTTGGCGTACTCGGCGTTGATACGCTGCAAAACACGCACTATCGGAGGCGGGCTGTGGCGGGGCAGGGCGGGGCGCTGATCCAGTCTCACCTGGTAGAGCAGCCTTCCCCAGACCATCGCCAGCAGGCAGTACCTGTCGATTGTTTCATTAGCAAATGCAGATACTGCCATAAATGTGAAGCCGCGCAGTTCTTCGAGGTCTTCCCATCGGCTGAACCTTGGCACGTTGCGGGCTTGTCCGGGCTGGACGCTCAGTCCAACCGCCAGGCAGCGATAGGGTTCGTCAAAATCGCTGCGGCCGATAGTGTAATCTCCCTCCCAGTGCCACAGAAGATCGCCTGCCTGAACCTTCACCCACTTGCCGTTATGCTCCACCCAGCCCCGCCCGGCGGTGACAACCTCCACCCACTGCATTCCCGCTTCCATGCAAAGCGGTTTGGGATGCCGGCCGTGAGGCTGATGGAAATGAATGATCGTCGTGAGCGAAAGCGGCATGGGTACGCGAAGCTGGTTGGCCCGGCTCATGTGCTGCTCCTGAGTTATCGGCAATGCATCCTAGTTTTTGTATATTGTCACATCCGACGCACGCTGTATAACGTAATGCAATTAAGCAGTAGTTCCAAGTTTTTGCTAACGGAGTGTTCGCATGAATAAGGTTCGTATCGGCCTTGTGGGCGCGGGAAAGATAGCGCAGGTGTGTTGTGCAAAGATACTCGAGCATCCCTCCGCGGCCGTGACTGCGGTTCACGACGTCAATGCTCAACGCATGGAGCAGCTCCGCCAGGCTCACCAGATTCCAAACGCGTGCGCGACGGTCGAGGCGATGCTCGCCCGAGACGACGTGGACGCGGTCTACATTGCGGTTCCCAACAAGTTTCACAAGCCGCTGGCGGTAAAGGCTCTTAATGCCGGCAAGCACGTCCTGCTGGACAAGCCCTTTGCGATGAACCTTGCAGAGGCGCAGGAGATCGCCCGCGCTGCTCGCGAAGCCCGCAAGATTCTGATGCTTGGGATGAACCAGCGTTATTGCCCGGATTCGCAGAAGATTCGCTCGATCGTTGCCGACGGCGGCCTCGGCGAGATATACCATGCCAAGGCGTTCTGGATGCGGCGCGAGGGTATTCCAAGGTTGGGCACGTGGTTCTGCAACAGGTCAACCGCCGGCGGCGGGTGCATGCTGGATATCGGCGTGCACGTTCTGGACCTGTGCCTGTTCCTGATGGACAACTGGTCGCCCGTGTCGGTGTTCGGCTGCACCTACAGCAAGTTCGGGTCGAGAGGGCTTGGCGAAGGCGGGTGGGGCCTGTCGGAATGCGAGAACATCCCGTTCGACGTTGATGATCTGACGACGGCCACAGTCCGGTTCGCCAACGGCGCGAGCGTTTCGATTGACGCATCATGGGCTGCACATATGGACGTTCATAATAAGAACGACGTTCTTCTTTTTGGAACCCAGGCCGGGGCGGGAACCTATCCCGCCAGGCTCTTCAGGCGAGACCCGCACCGCGAGGGCTACAGCGTAATAGAAGATGTGAACGCGAAGATCGCGATGAAACACGCCGATCGCTTCCACAACTTCGTCAACGTGATACTGGGCATCGAGGAGCCGCTGGTCACCGTTGAACAGGCGCTGGTGGTTCAGAAGATCATAGATGGAATTTACGAATCCTGCCGGACGGGAAAATCCGTCGATCTGAGCTGAATGGCGACCGCCCGTGCAGCGGCGACATCAGCCCGCGGCGCTCAGGCATTGTCGGACATCGCTTTGCGAACCGCCTGCGGCCGCTCTTCAAGCAGCAACCAGTAAACCAGACCACCGAGGCAGCCTCCGACAATGGGCATCAGCCAGAAGGCCCACAACTGCGCCAGGGCCCAGCCGCCGACGAATATCGCCGGACCGGTGCTTCGAGCGGGATTGACCGAAGTATTGGTCACGGGGATGCTGATCAGATGTATAAGCGTCAATGCCAGGCCAATGGCGATCGGGGCAAACCCCCTGGGCGCTCTGGCGTCAGTCGCCCCAAGGATGATGAATATGAACATGAAGCTCAGGACGCCCTCAGCCACCAGGGCAGCCGCCAGCGAGTACCCGCCGGGGGAATGATCGCCATAGCCATTTGCGGCGAATCCGTCGGCAAGGCCAAAGCCGGCCTTTCCGCTTGCGATCACAAACAGCACCGCCGATGCGAGGATCGCGCCGGCGAGCTGTGCAATGACGTAGCCGGGCAGCCGCCGCCACGGGAAACGTCCTCCGCAGGCAAGCCCAAACGTCACTGCCGGATTGAGATGACATCCCGAGATGTGGCCGACGGCATAGGCCATCGTCAGCAACGTCAGGCCGAAGGCAAGCGCCACCCCCGCAAAACCTATCCCAAGCTTTGGAAAACCGGCGGCAAGAACAGCGCTTCCGCACCCGCCAAACACCAGCCAGAATGTTCCGAACACCTCAGCCACCAGTTGCTTAATTGTTGACATGCGGGGTCTCCTTAACGTCGCTCAATAAGTCCAGCGCCCCGCGAAGGCGATGCGAACGCATGCACCAGGCGCCATGCGACGGCGACTGCGTTGGCCCTATCGTTTGAGCCTGTGTTTTTTGCACACAAGCAGGCCCGCGCCCATGATCAGTATCGCCAGGCAGGCGGGTTCGGGCACATAAAAGACGTCGGCATGCAGCCCCGTAAGGCCGGTGTTGAATTCCAGTATCTGTGACAGGGTGATCCTGTCGAGGTCGACGATTGCCGCGATGTCCTGATCGAGGATGAAGCCTCCCAGGCCGTCGGATGTGTATAGCCCCAGTGCCGCGCTGAGGTAGAACAGGCGGTCGTGATCGCGCAGGCGGGTGAACTGGTTTCCGATTATCGCCGCCATCAGCGGGCCCATGCTCGCTCCCGGCAGGCGATCCTCAGCCAGGCCGCCGACCCACGCGTCGATGTTGTCAACGCTGCCGTAGAGGGCCATCAGCAACTGGGCTTTGGCCTCATCCGACGTGATCTGCGAGAAGTCGGTAATCGACCCCAGCGAGAAGAACCCGTCATCGCCCACGGTCTGCGTTCCAACCTTGACGTCCTCGAACGCGCGGCGCAACGTGTTGTAGTCGGGCAGGCCGTGGTCCCGTCCTCGCTGGATGTTCAGGGCAGCCAGGTCGCTGCCGCCTTGTCCCGGAGTGCCGAACAGGGCATTTCGCACGTCATCCACCAGCAGAGTGTCCACCTCCTGGGCCCGCTGCAACAGAAGGCCGGCCAGTATCTCGTCCACCTTGTTTGGATCCGAGACCAGCAGGTTCGGGTTTGCGAACGACTCTGTCAGCGTGAGTTGCCCGACAGGTCCAGAGCTGTCCGCCAGCAGCAGGCTTGAGCTTAGCATGCTGTGCCCGAACCTGTAGGCGGCGTGCGCGAAGGCGTTGGTGATGGTTGCCGGACCGGTGGAATCATATACATAATCTTCCGCCTTTGGCGCATAGTCGCCCATGATCGCCGGCAGGAACTCCTTGTACGTGACGATCTGAATCTCGGCCCCGACGAGCTTGCGGGCAAGCTGGTACGTCTGCTCCGGCGAGAGCGTTGGCTGGAGCACCTCTATGCGATCCACCAGGCGGTTGTGCTCGCGAAGGAACACGGTCTGAAGCGAGGTCAGCGCGACGTTCTCGTTGGAGCGGATATCCCCAGCCGCGAACAACTGGTCCTCAGGGAGGTGGCGGACGTTCTCGTTCTCCAGGCCCATCGTGTTCAGCGGCAGCAGGTTGCCCGCGCTGGTCAGCAGCCGAGCGCCGGCGCCGCTGTCGGTTCGAAGCGCTGCCGCCCGTGCGTAGTCGCTGCCGTAGACCACCGAAGCGTCGATGTAACTGGTGACCTCGTTGACCTGTTCGCGCCGTGTGCCGCCCGACGCCAAAGAGGTCAACACGTACTTGCTGCGAGTGAACGGGATCGGCCCAGGACTCAGGATGTCGCCGGGCGGGACGGGGATATCGGCTCGCCCGGCCGCGGGGTCCGTAAGACTCAGGTCGATGTCATGATCGAGGAATTGCCCCCAGACCCACGCTATGTCCGAAAGATTGGCGGCGCTATATACGTTCGTGGTCTGGGCGAAAATCGTGTTGCTGATGACGCGGGGATTCTCCCTTGTGGGATACTGAAAGATCTCGCTGCCGCTACCGTCGCCGGCGAACCTGGCGCCATACCCGAAGCGGATCATCGGTCGCCCGGCCGCCCCGGCGTCCGGAAACAGCTTGTTGTTGAACGATCCGTCGATCATGCGGTCTTCAGCCCAGGCGGTCGCCGAGGCCAGAACGACGAAGAATGCGAGCATGTGCTCCAGCATCCCAATGTGGCGAGGCATGCGTCATCCTTTCCTGGTGACAGATGGTTGGCCGGACGGGCCGTGTTGCGCCGGAAGCAATCGATCGCTCAAATGCTAGGCCCGCGCCGCGGGGCCGTTCAACGAGGGAAAAGCCTATTCTGAACCCGGTAATAGGCTTACCTCCGCTTCCGGACACTCACACTGTGGAAGCGTCGGGGCCGTTGGGGTGAGGAAGTTTCAAGTGTGGTGGGCGGCATGCTTAGATGTTGCATTGGGGTCATTTGTGTGATAGATATTTAGACATACCTGGTATGGCGCCAATTGTGGTTTCTCGGATGCCGCACAAGAGAACCGTTGCTGACGCGTTGGCATGCAACTCAACCTGAGCTTGATATCTTAAGATATGAAGGAAGCTCAAAACAAGGAATCAGGCATGCTATCCGCAGGCCGTTCGCGACGTAGAACGTTGAGACTTCTCATCCCACTGGCGATTGCGGCAGTATTGTGGGCTGGTGTGGACATCGCAAATGGCATCATGCGCCTGCACCAGAAGAATGCCACGGAGGTATTCTCAACGCCAGACATCGCCGATATCCCGGCAGAATATGCGAAGATTCTGGGTCTGCTAAAAGGACAGGATGAAGGCTCGTTGTACGTGTTGAAAAAGAACGCCGGCCGGCGAAGCGTCCTGCACAAGACTAAGGCAACGCGTGAGGCTGTTGAGCAGTTCATTGCATCGCAGGGTCTTCGCTCGGTGAGCACTGCCCCGGTTCAATGGCAGAATGTATTGTCCTCAATGCGTGTCGACATCCGCGAGTGGGAAGACTGGTATTCGCCAGGCGATCTGACAGCCATTGGCATGATTTCCCAGCAAGGTCAGGCAATATCCTGCGAATTGGCCCACAATCGCAAGAGCGGCCAGGTCATCATCTTTCTGGACCCCGGATAGCATTATGGCGATTAACAAAGACAGGATTGCAGCTCGGCTGGAGGTCGGCCTCTGGATACTGGCGGTGTGTCTGGTCCCAACCGGCATACGGCAATGTGCCGGCATCAGGACGGCATCCGGAAAAGTGCATAGCTTGGAGGCAATCCCGCATGGTGCCGGGGCATTTCTGCATGGACTGGCGCCTTCGAATGCCGAATACCGCTACAAACTGGACGCCAACCAGCGCGTGATCAACATCAGCATAGACTGCAGGTGCGATGAATCCAGCTTCAACGACTGGCTCAGCCACTACAGGCAGTTTTCGAACGAGGAGAACGAAGACCGTATGCTGCTGGACTATCATGCCTGGGGCCGGCCGCGGGGCACAATCTCAGCCAGCTACAACAAGCACGACGGCACAGCCCATATAGAGCTGCATCTGGACAGAGGCATGTTCGCGACCGCAGAGAGCGAAAGAGGCTTGAATGCGCCTCCATAGTAGATGTCTTTCTTCATTCCACCGGGAAAGCGCGTTTATGCTGTGCGAGTAAACATTAGTCTTGCACTTGGTCGATATGTAATCAATAATTGCGACAGATGCATGTCTGCTAAGCGACCAAAGGGGGATGAACCCGATGAAGCTTCCAGGCAGATATTGTGGAGGTGTTAGGTTATGCCGCTATGGTCTCGAACCGTCATGGCTTCGCTTGGCGCCGGCGCTTTATTTGCCCTCATCAGGATACTTGATGACTGGCAAGAAGGTGTGCGGCCCCTTCGCATAATAGTGTCCACCATTGTCGGTTGCCTGATCTTTGGTTTGATATGGCACTGGTGGATGATTCGCCGGATGCGAAAAACGCAGAGCAGGCAGTAGTGCCGCTTGGAGGGGTGCTTGTTTGCCAGTTGCCACAAATGGTTCATGACCAAGAGGCTGGCGTATCAGGCATTCCCACGAGCCTTTCGCAGGATGTTCCGGATGAAATCGCCCTTGGCGTTTGTGTAGGCAACGCGGTCGTTGGTGTGTTCATCGGCCAGGCGAAGCTTGAGGGCCGCGTAGGCTGCTGCTGATTCGGGCTGTTGGCGAAGAATGTCGCGGAACAGGAGCTCGTCGGCCTTGAAGCCAACTGACCCGAAATGGAGATGATGGGTGCGTCGCCCGGCCGGGTTTCGCTTGATGCACCATGTGTACCACGGCGGCGTGTCGTCGCCCAGCGTTGGTCGCCAAAAGCAGTCGTACCCTTGTGGCTCCAGTATCCGCGGCACGATCGTCTTGGCTTGGGCGGCATCGCTGACTTCGATTACCACGTCCACAATGGGCTTGGCGGCCAGCCCCGCAACTGCAGTGCTGCCGAAGTGCTCGATGCGAATGATCATGCCTTCGGGCATGCAGGCCAGCAGGTGGTCTCGCTCCTGCTCAAAAAGCGTGGGCCAGGCGGGATCATACGCTTCGATCCGCACCTGCTCGGCCGTGATTCGTTTGATCTTGTCCTGCAGCGTTTCCATCACGCCGATTGTAGAACCGCCGGCCGGATTCTCAAGCCGTGACCTGCAGGATGCCGTCCCCTGCAACCCCCGCAATGGCATGGTGGAACTGACCAAAAACAACAGCGTCGTAAAACAGTCTTGACTATTTTACGATACACGCGAAAATAGTCAGAATGAAGACCATCGCTCGCATTTACGATGCCGTGCTCGCCGAGCATCTGAGACACCATCGTCAGATGGCCTTAATCAGTGGCCCACGTCAGGTTGGCAAGACAACCACTTGCCGAAATCATGCCGATAGCTACACCAACTGGGACAATACCGATGACCGCGAGGTGGTTCTGCGTGGCCCGTCGGCCATTATTGAGCGACTTGCCCTGAACCAGTTGTCAGAAAAGGTCCCGGTCGCTCTGTTTGATGAACTGCACAAATACCCGCGATGGAAGCAGTTCCTCAAGGGCCTCTTCGATACCTATGCCGATCAAGTCCGCATCATCGTTACGGGGTCCAGTCGGCTGGATACATACCGCCGGGTGGGTGACAGTCTCATGGGGCGGTACTTTCTCTACCACATGCACCCGTTTTCTGTTGCGGAAACCATTTATAAGGACTTGCCCGACCCCGAACGTATTGTCCGCATGCCGAGCGAGCCTGGTGCCGCTGATTTTGACGCACTATGGCGTCATGGTGGATACCCGGAGCCTTTCCTAAAACGCGATGCGAGATTTAGCCGACGCTGGCACACATTGCGCACCGAACAGCTATTACGTGAGGACGTTCGAGATCTTACGCAAATCCAGCAACTCGATCAGCTCAGCTTGCTTGTTAAGCTGTTGGCGGCACGGTCAGGCCAGCAGCTTATATATAGCAATCTCGCAAAGGATATTCGGGTATCTGTAGACACAATTCGTCGATGGGTTGAGACGCTCAGTTGCCTGCATCATGGTTTTCTAATCAAACCATGGTTCAAGAATGTCTCTCGTTCCCTCAGGAAAGAACCCAAGTGGTTCCTGCGTGATTGGGCTGACGTTGACGATGAGGGGCAACGGGCAGAGACATTCATTGGCTGCCACCTTCTTAAGGCGGTTGATGGATGGAACGACCTGGGGTATGGCAAATTTCAGTTGGCCTATCTTCGTGACAAAGAGAAACACGAAGTTGACTTTGCAGTCGTCCGCGATGGCGATCCGTGGTTCTTGGTTGAAGTAAAGAATGGACGAACCATCATCGGCGATGGCCTCCGAGGTTTTCAGGACCAGGTAAAGGCGCCTTTTGCGTTTCAGGTCGTCATAGACGCTGACTATGTGGATGCCGATTGTTTCGCCAGGCCGAGAGGGCCGCTAGTCGTTCCAGCCCGCACGTTTCTTTCACAGCTTCTCTAACGGTTGCGTACGCGGACGTTTATCTGGGTAAGCCATCTATTGCGGACGTATTGCCGCGTTAGCGGCCGTTTTTTCAGGACCGTCTCCAATAGCCCTAATGAGCCACTCGCGTTTGTTTCTCTGCCAATCTCCTCGCTAGCTGACTGTCCTGAACGACACTGCTGCATGATATCGGTATATAGACATTGAATGGCAGGCCGAAGCCCTGTTTGCCTTCATCGAGAATACTATCGACACCGAACTGGCGCCACACGTTCTGTACCCATCTCAATAAGGCGGGCGTATCCCCGAGGAGCTTTTCCCGTGTCTGTAGATGGCTGGCCCCCGAGGGGTCGCTCAAGGCGGTTACGTGTGGAGATCTCAAGACCTTCAGGGACCTGGCGGAACTGATCGCGAGGAAAAGCCCGATGTGATCGACCCCCTGCAGGGCCTTGATCTTTGCAGGTAATCTACATGCTTGTGCGAATCCCTGCACGGAAGCAGACCCGTGGAGGCGATGGCTGGCGCTTAGCGGCTCGGTCTTCGGCGACGGCGCGTGTAGTTATTCCAGTTCGGCATTATTGCTTGACAGGCAATTTGTCGAAAATAGAATAACAGCATGGCACGCAAGCTTGGAAAGCTCGAAGCAGCCGCACTGGCATACGTCCAGATGCGAAATCTCCGCACGGTGAAGGCGGGCGAACTGGCCGCTGCTCTGCGCATCACGGGCAAGCAGGAGCGCGAACTGCTCAGCCGGATGGCGCGCGCGGGCATGATCGCCAAGGTGCGCAACGGCCTCTATCTGTTCCCGGCCAAGCTGCCCCTCGGAGGCGTCTGGACGCCCGAAGAGGCCACCGCCATTAATGCCCTCATGGCCGACAAGCAGGCAAGCTACCAGATCACCGGCCCGAGCGCCTTCAACCGCTACGGGTACGACGAACAGATTCCCGCCCGCGCTTACATATATAATGATGCCATCTCCGGCGACCGCTCCGTCGGGCGCACTGAGCTGACGCTGATCAAGGTCAGCCCGGAGCGACTGGGCGAAACCGAGCAGTTCGAGACGCCCTCAGGTGAAGCGCTCGTGTACTCCTCGCGCGTCCGCACGTTGGTCGATGCGGTGTACGACTGGGCCCGGTTCGACAGCCTGCCCCGCGCCTACGACTGGATTCGACGCGACATCGAGGTCGGGCGCATCAGCCCGACCGACCTGTCCGAGACCACCATCCGCTTCGGCAACGTGGGCGCCATCCGTCGCATCGGCGCCCTGCTGGAGCAGATGGGCGTTCAGGAATCTGTCCTCAAACGGCTGGAGCGAAAGCTGACGCCATCGACGGCAAGGATCCCGCTCGTTCCGGGCAGGCCCCCGCGCGGAACACTCCTGAAACGTTGGGCGGTGATCCTCAATGGCTGAATCAACCGGCCTGGCGCTCCATGAAGACGTGCCGCTGTTTCGTGAAGCCGTCAACTTCACGGCCTCGAAGACGGGCTTCAACCCGCGCCTGATCGAGAAGGACTACTTCTGCACCGTCCTGCTGGCCTATCTGTCCGAACGCGGCGGCGGTCGGCTCGTGTTCAAGGGCGGCACCTGCCTGGCCAAGGTCCACACCGGGTTCTACCGGCTCAGCGAGGACTTGGACTTCACGATCCCATTGCCGGTCGACGCCAACCGGAAGCAGCGTGTCAAGCGGTCGCGGCGGCCAAAGAAGCGGTAACGGTATGCCATTTATCCCTGCTGCATAGCGGCAGGCAGAGGACACGAATGACGGAGCCTAAAGACAATTTGCCCACGCCGGCCAATGGCGAGATCGTGCTGTATTCTGCGCCGGGTGGCGATGTGCGCGTCGAGTGCCTGCTGCGCGACGAGACGATCTGGCTTACGCAGAAAGCTATCGCCGAGTTGTTTGGCGTGGAGGTGCCGGCTGTCAGTAAGCACCTCGCCAACATCTATGAAACGCAGGAGTTACAGGCCGAGGCAACTCTTTCCAAAATGGAAACAGTTCGTCAGGAAGGCGGCAGGCAGGTCCGGCGGAACCTGGACTATTACAATCTCGACGCCATCATCGCCGTTGGGTATCGCGTCAGCAGCTACCAGGCCACGCAGTTTCGCATCTGGGCCACGAAGACCTTGAAGGAGTTCATGATCAAGGGCTTCGTGCTGGATGATGACCGGCTCAAGCAGGGCAAGGCGCTGTTCGGCAAGGACTACTTCGAGGAACTGCTGGAGCGCATCCGGGAAATCCGGGCCTCCGAGCGGCGGTTCTACCAGAAGATCACCGACATCTACGCCACGGCCGTCGATTACGACAAGGACGCCCCGATCACGCGGGACTTCTTCGCCACGGTGCAGAACAAGCTTCATTGGGCGATCACCGGCAAGACGGCGGCTGAGACGATCCACGACGGCGCCAACGCCAAGCTGCCGCACATGGGCCTGACGACCTGGAGGAACGCCCCGGACGGCAAGGTGCTCAAGAGCGATGTGTCGGTGGCGAAGAACTACCTCAACCAGGCGCACATCCGCGAACTGGACCGGATCGTTTCGGCCTACCTGGACCTGGCTGAGAACCGGGCGCGGCGCGGCATCCTGATGAAGATGAAAGACTGGGCCGGGTTCCTGGACAGTTTTCTGCAACTGTCGGACTATCCGATCCTCGAAGACAAGGGCAAGGTTAGTGCCCTCGAGGCCAAGCTCAAGGCCGAGGGCGAATTTGAGCAGTTCCGCGTGCGGCAGGATCGCGAGTTCATTTCGGACTTCGACCGCGAGGTCAAGAGGTTGAAGGGTGAGAAGTAATGGCAAAGAAACGCAGCATCTACGAAATCCGCATTACGCTTGAAGGGTCCAAGCCGCCGATCTGGCGAAAGCTGGCTGTGCCGCTCGGATATCGACGCGGCCGTGAATGCACTTCCGGCGTTCACTTCATGCAGCGACAGGAAAGCTGTCGCAACGTAGACTGCCTCACTGAGCAGGTGTCCAGTTCCGCACTTGATAGTCGCGAGTCTTACTATTGAGTTTCCACTCAGAATGGGAAGGATAGTCTCTTGCCACGGTCCTCAGAACATTCGAAATCGTAGCAAGCGAGACCTCGTACAAGGCATTGTTACGATTGTGATCCGATGTAAACACGACGGCTTTAACCGGCCCTGTCTTGGAACTGGTCAAAGGCATGAATACGTAGCAGTGAACCAGTTGATTGCATAGCTCCCTAAGAGTTATGGTCTTGTCCATAGGGCCTGCAAGATCATAGAGATCATCAATGTGATGCCAATTCCACAGAGTAGCTGGTTTTCCTTTGGCTGGATATGCACGCGCAGTTATCGGGGGATATTCTGACGACAGAAGTCTTGCCTCCATGAGCTTCCTGACGATATATGCGGCGAAGAACACGGCCTTTTCTAATTCCACAATAAGTTTGCTAGAAGGCTTGCGCCGCACAGCCATCTGCTCCAGCTTGGTAGCGGATTTGAGCAGTTCGTCCCTCCAAGGACCGGAATCCCATATCATCTCGATCTCCTTAAGTCGATGAGTGGATAGTAGCACGCGTTCATCAGAGTCGAAAGCTTGCACGAAAGCTTGCACGTTGATTTGGGCGCTTGTACGAATCCTTGCACGGGCGGCAGGCTGGGGAAGGCGACGGCTGGCACGTCGTGGCAGAAGTACCCAATCGGCCATCGACCACGGCAGCGGCGTGAGGGGCCGTAACTCTTTGCCCCTGTACAACAAAGACGCCTCTGGTCAACATGTGTCAACCAGATGCGTTTGGAGTTTCAACCCTTCGACTCACTTCGTTTGCTCAGGGTACAGCGGGCGACCAGATTCGAACTGGCGACGTCCAGCTTGGGAAGCTGGCATTCTACCACTGAATTACGCCCGCGGATTCAACAGGCTGCCGGAAGGCTGACCGGCTGCCACTGATCTCATTTTAACGGACGGGCCGGCGAAGACAAGCCAAAACGGCGGGGCAGCGTGGCCGGACAGGATGAAGACGGCAGCCGGCTGGCGGCGAATGCTTGCGGGCATTCGGCGGCTGGCGAACGTATAACCGTGTGATTTTGCCGCAGACGGCGGCTCTATCGCCGCAAGTCGCCAAACGCTAGAATAGGCCCGATGAACGACAAGCTACCGATCTTTGATCTTCACAAGGCAGCAGGGGCGTCGCGAGCGCCCGATGTCGGCAGCGACGTCACCGCGGAGCTGGTGACAGGCTCGCCGTCCGCCAAAGGCAATTCTCAGCCGACGGCTGCGATGTCGGTTGGCGACCTCGTCGCCGGCGTCAAGACCGCCCTGGGACGGGCGTTCCCGCAGCGGGTGGCTGTCGTCGGCGAAATCAGCGGGCTCAAAAACCACACCAGCGGGCATGTGTATTTCCGGTTGAAGGATTCACGGGCGGCCATCGACGCGATGATGTTCCGCTCGGCAGCGGCAAAGCTCAAGTTCACCATGTCAGACGGCATGGAGGTGGTCGCCGAAGGCAGGGTGGACGTTTACGAAGCCCGCGGGCAGCTACAGTTCTACGTCGAGAGGCTCTCGCCTCGCGGCTCGGGCGCGTTGGAGCTTGCGTTTCAGCAGATGCGTCAGCGGCTGGCGGCAGAGGGTGTGTTTGATCCCGCCCACAAGGTTGCCCCGCCGCGGTTCCCGCAAGCGGTGGGGGTGATAACCAGCCCCACCGGCGCGGCGATACGCGACATTCGCCGCACGCTTGCTCGTCGCTGGCCCGCTACCGAGGTCTACCTTCTTGGCGTACCGGTGCAGGGAGAAGGCGCCGCCCAGCAAATCGCCCAGGCGATCGGGCTGATGGACGCGGCGGCCGCGCGCTACGGCATACAAACCATTATCCTCGCCCGCGGGGGAGGAAGCATCGAGGATCTGTGGGCCTTTAACGAAGAGGTTGTTGCACGAGCAATCTTCGCCTGCCGAACGCCGGTGATCTGCGGCGTCGGGCATGAGGTGGATGTGACCATCGCCGACATGGTCGCCGACGTGCGGGCCGCCACCCCAACGGCGGCTGCCGAGATTGCGGTTCCAAGCGCCGACGAAATCAGGCGCGGCGTGCATCAGTTAACCGCCAGGCTGGAAGGCAGGATGCGCGAGAGGCTCAATTCGGCAGGGCGGTCGTTGGATGCGATTCTTCGAAGCGCGTTCTTTCGTGATCCTCTCGGCCGCGTAAGGTCGTTGTGCCAGCGGACTGATGAACTATCGCATCGGCTTTCGGCGGGGCTTCACGGAAAGTTGTCTCGCGGACAGCGGCGGCTGGCGGGGCCGGAGAACAGGCTCTCGGCCCTTCACCCGGCCCGGCTGCACGAACGCGCGTGCGCCATCCTTGAACGCGCCATCGAGAAAATGCGATGGGCCCTGGGCGCCAGAAGCAAGCTTGCCGGCGATGCTCTTGCGGCCCTGCACGGCAGGCTTGGAGCGGCGAATCCCCGCCACGCCGTCGAGCTTGGCGCGGCGAAGCTTGCGGCGATGGAGCGGCAGCTTGTCTCGATGAGCTACAAGAGCGTATTGTCCCGCGGCTACAGCGTAACTCGGTCGGCCGACAAGCGGATTGTTCGTTCGCCTTCGCAGGTGTCGCCCGGCGAGCTGCTGGTAATCGAGGTTGCCGACGGCGAGATAAAAAGCGTTGTGCGCGAGACCGCGGGCGGCGCCGTGAGGCCCGCGTCGCCAAGGCCGGCGGCAAAACCGGCTGATGGGCCGGGGCTGTTTGACGTAAATACATGACGAAAGATCGGTGAAAGATATGGCAAAGGAAAAGCTGTCGTTCGAGCAGGCGCTGGAGAAGCTTGAGGCTATCGTCGGCGAAATCGAATCCGGAAAGGTTCCGCTTGAGGAATCCATCACCAAGTACGCGCAGGGCATCGAGCTGGTCAAGCAGTGCCGGACCATTCTGGACTCGGCGGAGAAGAAGATACAGATGCTCGCCCGGAAGGAAGGCGGACTCGAGGCCGACGGGGAGCTTCCTGAAGCCGAAGACGCCGCGGGCCAGGATGAAGCGAAGACTCCATTCTAGTTCATGAAGCGCCTGTACTTCATCATCGGATGCACGGCAGCGGGCAAGGGCAGCGTGGGCAGGGAGCTTGCCCGCCGGCTTGGCGCGAGGATTGTCAGCGTCGATTCCATGAAGGTGTATAAGCGCATGGATATCGGCACCAACAAGCCTTCGGCCCAGATCCGCTGCCAGACGCCTCACTACTGCGTTGACGTCGTCGAGCCCAGCGAGAGTTTTTCGGTGGCGCAGTTCGTCAGTCACGCCGACGCGGCAGTGGAGGAAATCGCCTCGGCGGGGGCGGTTGCGCTGGCTGTGGGCGGCACAAGCTTGTACATAAAGGCCCTCAGTGAAGGCTTGTTCGAGGCGCCGGCTGGCGAGGATTCCATACGCGCAAACCTGCTTGCCCAGGCCCGGCTTGGCGAGCTGGCGGCAATGCACGAGCGGCTGAGCAAGGTCGATCCGGCTGCGGCACGGAAAATCCATCCCAACGACGAGCGGCGCATCGTTCGCGCGCTGGAGGTGTACGAAACAACCGGCGTGCCGATCAGTTCTCTTCAGCAACAGTGGGACACGGGCCAGAGGCGCTACGACGCGGTCTTCATCGGCCTGCGACGCCAGAAGGAAGACCAGAGCCGCCGCATCAACCTGCGAGTGAAAATGATGATCGAGGCCGGCCTGCGGGACGAGGTTGCAGCCCTGCTTGACGAGCCGACGGGGCTCTCGTCGCAGGCTTCACAGGCGGTCGGCTATGCCGAGATGATAGAGCACCTCCGCGGAGGCTGCTCGCTTGAGGACGCGATCGAGAAGATAAAGATCAACACCCGCCGCCTTGCCAAGAAGCAGCGAACGTGGCATCGCCGGTTCGAGGGCGTCACATGGTTTGACGTGAACGCCGACGAAACTCCGGACCACGTCTGCGAGCGTATCATGGCGGAGGTGTTTCCTGATTTGGAGAAAGTGACAGATGGCCGTTGAATACACGATTATCAGCATCGGGGCGCTGAGCCACAATCCCCTTTGGGGTGAGGCCGCTGCCGTCAGGACATCGCACGCGACGACCACGCTTGTGGAGGCGGGCAAGAGGTTGATTCTGGTCGATCCGTCGTTGCCGGCATCGGCGCTGGCGGCGCGGTTCAACGAACGAACCGGAAAGCAACCCGCGGATGTGACCGACGTGTTCCTCACGACGCTGCGTCCGGTGCATCGGCGCGGGCTGGAGGCATTCGACCGTGCGCAGGTGTGGACGCACCAGTATGAACTCGACTCGTATCACGCGCACCTTCATTCGCTGCTGGATTCGTCGATCCGCCTTGGCGGTGAAGACCGTCGTGCGGTCGAAGAGGATCTGCGGCTGCTGGAGCGCATCAAGCCCGCGCCGGAGAAGTTTGACGAACAGGTCGGGCTTTATCCGCTGGCCGGCGCTTCGGTGGGTTCGGCAGGGTTGATGCTTACGCCCGTCACCGAGACGATCATTATTGCCGGCGACGCGGCGCCGACGGCGGGGCACGTGCAGGTCGCCAGGGTGTGGGACGGTTGTGTCGACACCGAGGCTGCGATGGAATCGCTGAAGGATCTTCTCGAAGTGGCGGACATTGTGGTTCCCGGGCACGATAACATCATGCTTGTCCGTCGCCAGTGGTAATTGGTCGTCGAACAGGTATAATCGTCGGGGCAATGTCACAGAGTTCATCAATGGGTCGCCGCCGGGCGCAGTCGCCAGAGCGGCCGCCAATGCGCACGCAGAGGTCATGAATTGGCCGAATTCCTCCAGGAACATGCGTGGCAGACGTTGTCTTTGCTGATACTGCTGGGGTTTTCGGCGTTCTTCAGCGGCAGCGAGACATCGTTGTTCAACCTGTCCCGCCGGGAGGTGAACAGGCTCAAGACCTCCGGCCCGGCGGGCAGAATCGCCGCATCCCTGCTTGATCATCCGCGCCGGTTGCTGGGCACGCTGCTGCTGTGCAACATGGTTGTGAACGTGGCGTATGCGGGCATTTCGGCGGTTTTGGTGCTTTCGGCTGCGGGCTTCATTGGTTCGCTTGGGGCGGCCGGCGTAAGCATCGCGCTGCTGGTGCTTCTGATTCTTATCGGCGAGGTAATGCCCAAGTCGCTGGCGTCCAGAATCAGCTTGCAGTTCGCGCAGGCGGCTGCGGGGCCGCTGGCGGTCATACACCGTGCGGCAGGGCCTGTAGTATGGGCATTCGAGCATATAATAATCAACCCGCTTGACCGTCTTCTTGCCCCGCGCAGACTGCCGCAAAGCAAGGATGTTACCGCCGACGAGCTTGCAACCATGCTGCATCTTTCAGCCAGGCGGGGCGTGCTGGACCGCGGCGCAAACGTGCTGTTGCAGGAAATACTCGCGCTTACCGACCTTCGCGTCAGCGACGTGATGGTTCCGCGGGTGGACATGGTGGCCTTCGACATCAATCGTCCCCGCCAGGAACTGGAGGAGATGTTCCGCCGCACGCATCTGCGACGCCTGCCCGTGTACGACGGCCACATCGACAATATCGTCGGGCTCATTCAGGCCAAGCGTTTGTTTCTCTCGCCCCAGACGCCTCTTCGAGAGTTGATAGTCAACGTGATCTTCGTGCCGCTGCCGGCGAACCTGGAAAAGGTTCTGCTTCAGCTTCGCGTCATGCGCACGCAGATAGCGATTGTCGTGGACGAGTACGGCGGCGTTGCGGGGCTTGTCACGCTCGAAGACATACTCGAAGAGATTGTCGGCGACATACCCGACGCGCACGAGCGCCAGTATGAGCCGCTTCGCCACGTTGGTAACGACGAGTACATCGTGGACGGCGACGTCGCAATACACGACTGGGCCGAGATGTTCAATATCAACCTTGCCCACCGCAGAATCAGCACTGTCGGCGGGCTGGTCGTCGCGCTCCTCGGGCACATACCCAAGCCGGGCGAGCAGGTCAGGCATCGCAACATGCTGTTCACCGTCGAGTCTGTTGTTGGAAGGCGCGTGGCCACGCTTCGGGTGAAGCTTGTGAGGGACCAGGCATGATCGACGGCATCTGCACGCTCGCGAGCTGGATCGGCCTGATTCTGCTGGGCCTGGTGTCTCTGGCGATGAGCGGTATGTACAGCGGTTTCGAGACCGGGCTATACGTCCTGAACAAGATACGGCTGGAGTTAAGCGCGGAATCGGGCGTCAAAAGCGCAAAGCGGCTCAAGGCCATGGTCGCAAATTACAACAAGACGCTCGCGGTGATCCTGACCGGAAACAATGTCGCCAATTACCTGCTGACGTTCTCGATAAGCACGCTCTTCGTGATCTCGGGCGTTAATGAGAACGTGGAGTGGCTGGCGATGGCGGTGGCGACGCCGCTGCTGTTCATATTCGGCGAAAGCCTTCCCAAGATGATCTGCCAGCGATCGGCGGAGGCCACGACTTACCGCATGGTGTGGTTCCTTCGTGCATCGAGCATCTTCTATCACGCCATCGGTCTTGCGGGGCTGGTGCGGGGGTTTGCAGCGTTGTTCACCAGGCTGGTCGGCGGTTCAGCGCCGCTTGGCCACGCCGAAATTGCAGCACTGGTGGCAGAGGGCCAGGCGTCCGGCGCGCTGACACATTCGCAATCGGTCATGGCCGACAGGATAATGCACCTGCCGGGCAGGCTTGTCCTTCACGCGATGAGGCCGATGAAGGCGGTTATTTCAGCATCGGCGACCGCGGGCAACGAAGAACTGCTTGAACTCGTCCGCCGCCACAATTACTCGCGCATCCCCTTACTGGAAGGTGAACGGGTTGTCGGCATTCTCGACGTGCACGACATACTCACCGACAGCGGTCAAAGCCGCGCGTCGCGAAGACTTGCCCCACCGCTTGTTGTCCAGGCCCGTCTTACCATTACCGAAGCCCTTTACCTCATGCAGCGACGCCATGCGGCAATGGCTGTTGTGGCGGATGAAAAGGGCAGGCACATGGGCATAATCACCATCAAGGATCTGGTTGAAGAGATCGTTGGCGAGCTTGAGGCCTGGTGACACTTCTTAAGGCCGCCCGTGCATTCGCCCCGCGATAATCCCGCCTGATTTGTTTTTCCGTCGCCGTGCGGCATAAAGTTGTTCCCAAGGACGAGAGAGGTCAGGCGGCAATGCGATCAGGGCTTAATTTCGCCATTCGGCTTTATCGCCACCGATCGCTGGTGGCGGCGATGGCGCTGAGGGATGTGCAGACACGTTACGCCGGCACATTGGCGGGGCTTGTATGGAGCCTCGTCCATCCGCTGCTGATAGTCCTTATATATTGGTTTGTCTTCACCAAGGGTCTCAAGGTAAGCACTGCCGGCAACATGCCGTTCATACTGGTGTTCCTGAGCGGGTTTGCTCCGTGGACCGCGTTCGCCGAAAGCATTGGCGCCAGCACGACCTCCATAATGAGCAATCCGCACCTGGTCAAGAAAACGCGGTTTCCAACGGAGATACTTCCCGTTGTGTGTTTCCTTTCCAGCCTGATGGGCCACGCGGTGATGCTTGTCATGCTGCTGACGGCCATGGTTGTTAACGGCCAGGGCCTTGGGCTGCACAACCTGCAGTTCATCTACTTTCTGGGCGCGATGAGTCTGCTGTGCATCGGGCTTGGCTGGCTGGTGTCGGCCCTGAACGTGTTCTGCCGGGATGTTGGGCAGGCGGTGACGGTGGCGCTGAGCATGTGGTTCTGGCTTACGCCGATCGTGTGGGACGCAAAAATGATAGAAGGCAGATGGGCCTGGCTTATAAGGCTCAACCCCATGTTCCATATTGTCGAGGGCTATCGCCGGTCGTTTCTGCACCATTCGCCGCCATGGTCGGACTGGCGCGAGGCGGCGTTCTTCTGGGTGTTCGTCTTGCTTGTCCTCGTTGTTGGAGGAGTGTTGTTTCGCCGCCTGAAAGGCGAATTCGCCGAGGTTCTGTGATGGCTTCACTTCCGGGACATGCAGGTTGTCAAGCGAGTCGGTGCGATGAGCCGGCAGTTGTGGTTTCGGGCGTCAGCAAGCGGTTCAAGCTGTTCTCGTCGCCTGTTGAAAGACTCGTGGCGGCCATACGCCCCGGCCGGCCCAGGACGCCGCGCGAATTCTGGGCTCTCCAGGACATCAACCTGACGATCCCGGCAGGGCAGACGCTTGGAATCATCGGCAGGAACGGTTCGGGCAAGAGCACGCTGCTTCAGATCATATGCGCCATACTCCGGCCCACCCGCGGGCAGGTGAACACAAGGGGAAGAATCGCCGCCTTGCTTGAGCTTGGGGCGGGTTTCAACCCCGAGTTCACCGGAAGAGACAACGCCGTGTTCCTGTGCCGCCTGTCGGGACTCGAAGGGGGCGACATTACCGGCAGGCTCGAACAGATAGAAGCCTTTGCCGACATCGGGCCATTTTTCAACCAGCCGGTCAAGACCTACTCATCGGGCATGTTCGTGCGACTGGCGTTCGCGACGGCGATTAACGTCCAGCCGGACATACTGGTTGTTGACGAGGCCCTTGCCGTCGGAGACGCCAAGTTCCAGCGAAAGTGCTACCAGAAGTTTCTGGACTTCCAGAAGGCGGGCAAGACCATCCTTCTGGTCACGCACAGTTGCGACATCATCGCTCGCCACTGCGACAGGGCCGTGCTGCTGGAAAGCGGCAGGCTGATTATGGACGGCAATGCCAAGGCGGTAGGCGAGGCCTACAACGAGCTGCTCTTCGGCCTGCCGGTGGGCAGCGGCAGCAGGCCCGCAAGCAGGCCCCAGCCTGAGGCGCCACAACCCTCCACTGACGCAAACCAACTGCAGGAACTGCTTGAAGGCGATGGAACCGCGGATGTCTGTCCGACCCGGCGGACCTACAACAAGAATGAATACAAATTCGGCGAGGGCGGGGCGGCCATCGTCGATTATCTGCTGATCGACGGCCCGCGACAGGACCCGGCGACCGTCAATGCACATCAGGTAATATCGATATATTTCAAGGCTGCGTACGAGCGCGACGTGGCCTTTCCAACGTTTGGGCTGACTCTTCAAACCCTCGAAGGCATGATCGTGTGCGGCAGCAGCACCAACCTGCAGGGATTGACGATCCAGCCGATCCGCGCCGGGGAAACCAGGGTATTCAAGGTGACGATGCGCCTCGCGCTGAAGGCGGGCGACTACTTCTTCAGTTGCGGCGTAGCCGACCACGGCGACGAACTTCACCTGCTTCAATGCCGAAGCGACATGATCCATCTAGTCGTGCAGAGCGACCGCGTGTGTTCCGGCGTCGCCGACCTGGAGATAACGCTCTCGCAGATGGATCAATCGGCCCTTCTGGAGGAAGCATGTCATTGATTCACTCAATAGTCGGCAGACTGACATGCGGCAAAGGCCGGCGCGGGCCATGGCGGCATTACGAGAGCCGCATCGGAAAGGTCAGCCGATCGCTTCGACAGTGCGAGCCCGACTTCCTGGTGATATCGGCGCCCCAAACGGGCGGGCCGTGGCTGCGTGAAAACCTGGTCAGGCATGATGAAATCTTCATCCCTCAAGACGAGCAGGATTACTTCTGCACATTCTGGCGCTGGCGCGACGTGAATGCCTACCTCGGAGAATTCGCAGCCCTGCCGCACAAGCGCAAGGGCGACGTCGGCGCAAGCTACGCAATATTGCCGCCCTTCGCCATCCGCACGATTCGACGACTTCTGGGGGAATGCAGGCTGGTATTCCTGATGAGAGAGCCCCAGGCTCGCGCGTGGGCGCACATTCGTCACGATTACCGCTATCGGCTCGGCGCGTTTTCGTCCTGCGGGGGCGAAGAAGCGATCAGTCTTGCCCACCTTACAGAAAGCGGCTGGATGGACTACTACCTGTCGTTCAGCGACTACGCCGCCGTGCTGGAGCGGTGGCTGCAATGCTTCCGTCCCAGCAGTTTCTGCATAGATTTCACCGAGCGATCCGTCGAGTCTCCCCAGGATGTTCTGACGGATGTGTTTCGTCACCTGGACGTGCGGACGGATGTGGATTTCACGTTCTTTCCGCTGCACCAGCGCGTCCTGACCGGCGATCAGATGGAGATGCCATCGGATATCGGCGACTTCCTGCGCAGGTCGCTCACAAAGCCGGTCAGTTATCTGGACGACTTGCTGAGGCGGCATTTCTCGCTGGGCGTGCCGGCAAAATGGGGCTGGCAGGTTGAGCCGGCCGCGGGGCGGCCCTCAGAGCAGGATGATCACGACCTTACGGCGCTGCTTGATCGGCAGTTCAAGCACTCGCACATGCCGCGGCTGATTGAGCAACAGTATCTTGGCTTTAACATCGTCATGCACCGCGGCAGGGCTCACGCCATCTCGTGCGGCGGCGCGGTGGATCTGCAATCAGCCCCCGCCGGCGAACTTCGCAGGCTGCTGACGCTGGGGCAGTATCTGGTTGCCGACTCGCCCCGTGAACTGAAGGCATTGATCCATCAGCAGGCGCGATATGCCTGCATGGACCAGGTGGGGAGAAGTGCATGAAGGTTCTGTTGGTCCTCACCAAGAACAACTATCCCGATCCGGCGGCGGACGTCAACACGTTCGCGCAGGCAATGCCGTACCTGGCCGCATCACTCAGGCAAGCTGGGCACGAAGTGGTTGGCGTGGACATCAACTCCATCTGGTGCCACGGCGGAGCCCCGTTGGCGCTTGAACAGGCCATGCGAAAGGCGATCGAGGAACACAAACCGGGCCTGATCGGCACGGGCGGCCTGGCGGGCGACTACTTCTTCATTCGCGACACAATCAGATTCGCCAGGCGGCTGGCGCCTCGCACGCCTGTTGTGCTCGGGGGCGGCATAATCACGTATGACACGGAATTCATATTCGGCAACCTCCAGCCGGACTTTGGAATTGTCGGCGAGGGCGAGCTTGCGATCGTCAGGCTCTGCGACCTGCTTGATTCCGGCGGCAGCCTGGACAGCGCGCCCAGCCTCGTTTACCGGCGCGACGGCAGGATGGTAGTCAACCCCAAGCATTACGTTCAGGATCTCGATTCCCTGCCGTTTCCTGACTACACGCCGTTCGATTTCGAGCGACATCTTTCGCTCAACAACAAGACCAACGACTACCTGGCGCACACCCGAAATCGGCCAAGGATCATGCCCATAAGCGTGGGGAGATCCTGCCCGTTTCAATGCACATTCTGCTGTCATCGCAAGGGCGCAGACTATCGCACGCGGTCCATAGACAACGTCCTGGCGGAGGCCGCCCACTTCTACGGCATGTACCGGTACAACGTGTTGTACGTGCATGATGAAGTGTTCTCGATACAGGTTGACAAGGCGCTGCAATTCGCACGCGGCGTGAAGCGGCTCAAGCGCAGCCTGGGGGCCGATTTCGACTGGGGCTGCTACCTGCGTGTCGACGGCGTGAATGAGGATCTGCTTGCGGAGATGAAAGAAAGCGGCTGCGTGTTCATCGGATATGGACTGGAGAGCGCCAGCGACAAGATCCTTCGCAGCATGAAGAAACGCATAACCGCCGATCACATACTCCGGGCCATAAACCTTACCCGCAAGGCGGGCATCGGCATGCACGCCAACTTCATCTTTGGCGATCCCGCCGAAACGCCCGAAACTATTCGACGCACCGTCGACTTCTACAACAAGCACTGCCGCGACCTGACGGTCTACTTCTTCTACATCACCCCGTATCCAGGCAGCGAAATATTCGAGCAGAGCGTTGATCGAGGCCTGATACCCGACCGCGAGCAGTACTACAAGACTGTGGCGCACGCCAAGAGCGGCTTGAATATGACATCCATGTCCGACGAGGAGTTCTACGGCCTGACCAGGCCGATCGTCAGCGACATCTTCTGCGCCAAGCGTGCAGCCGTGCTGTCATGCAGAGTGCTTGAAGATGAGCCATACGATGTCGATGCGCCGTTTGAGATCAGGCGAAAACTCTGCGAGATCAACCTTCTCTGCCCGCATTGCCAGCGCGAAGTGACGCGCGTGTATCCGTTCCGCATCAGATCCGGCATCCGGCCCCAGCCGGTGATTCACTACTGCCCGCTATGCCACTGCAGGTTCATCATGGAAGCCGCGGAACTGGTGACGCATGTACACGATGAAACGAAGGAGTACTCAACGTGCGCGCCGTACTCCATTTATCACCCGTTTGACGCCCGGCGTTATGCAGGCCAGTCCATACCTGTGCCTCACCTGCTTGAGGAATGCAGAGGCTACAACGTTCTGCGCTGGGCGGACAAGTACTTTGCCGTTGCCCATGCGCTGGGACCGATGGACCTGACGCAGATCAGCGATGAACTGCGCTCACGGTATTGCGCGGACCGCACGATGATCGTTGCCGAAAGCCTGGAACAAGCCCGAGGGCGCATACCAGCAACTCCAGGCGCAGGAGCTCCGCAATGAGCCTGGACATGCGAATTGATCAACTTGTAGCCCAGCAGCGGCTTGTTCTACGCCGCCTGGCCGAGTCGGTGGCGCACGAAGGCTGCCGTCTTCTTGAGGTCGGAAGCTGGTGCGGCGACTCGGCCGTCGTGCTGGGAAATGTCGCCAAGCGCAACAACGGCAAGCTGTTTTGCATTGACTGGTGGAAGGGCAACATCGGCACCGACCTCGAGCGGACGGCGATGCACCAGGATGTGTTCCATGTTTTCTGGCGAAGGATGAAGAAGAGGGGCCTGGCCGCTACCGCCGTGCCCATTCGAGCCTCCAGTGATGTTGTCGCCCAGGTTTTGCGGCAGCGCAGGTTCGACATGGTCTTCATCGATGCCGATCACAGATACGAGCAGGTCAAACGGGACATCGCCAACTATGCTCCGCTGGTCAAGCCGGGCGGGATACTTTGCGGCCACGATTGCGAAGGATGGGCTGAGGATTTTGATTCGGAGATGCTTCAGGCAGGCAGGGATCTTGACTACCACGGCAACATACACTGCGGCGTGGTGCTGGCGGTTTCAGAAGCATTTGAGGATGTTTCGATCAACTGCGCCGTGTGGAGCGTTCGAGCCGGCCACGTGCCTGGCGAATGGAAACCAACCGCGCTGAAATTTCCGGAATTACCGCACTCTGGAATTGCGCCTCCGGTACTGATGGAGGAGTATCGCGCCTATAATTTGATCCGCTACCGCGGAAGCGTGATTGCGGTGGCGCATGCCGCGGGCGAGATGGACATCGCATCGCTAAACGCCGAGAAAATCGCCGAACTGAGCCGCACGAATATGCTGTTTTCGTCGCCATCCGTCGAACAGGCCAGGAAGTGGGTGGATGAGCTATCCTCAAACCAATAGCACCGTCGTTGTTGATATGCCTCGATTGATCCGACAGGCGAGGCAGGCAAGAGCCACCTGCGTTCAGCTTGCGCACGACGGCAGGGTTGGGCACGTTGGTTCGGCCCTGAGCTGCGTGGACGCCATCGTTGCCTTATACGGCGGCTGGCTTAACGTCAACGAATCAAACCGCGGCGCCGATGACCGAGACAGATTCATCCTCAGCAAAGGCCATGCATGCACCGCCCTTTATGCCGTGCTGGCGCAGCGCGGTTTCATACCGGCGCAGTGGCTGGCGGACTATGCATGCTATGGCAAGCCACTGTCAGACCATCCGTGCAAGCATGCACTGGAATTGCTTGAAATGTCCAGCGGCAGCCTGGGGTACGGCCTGGGCGTCGCGGCAGGAATGCTGTACGGGCTTTCGCTAAGGTCGGTTTATCCGCGCGCCGTCGTGCTGATGAGCGACGGCGAGTGCAACGAGGGCAGCGTGTGGGAGGCTGCGATGTTCGCCGCTGCCAAACGGCTTGGCAACCTTGTGGCGCTTGTCGACTACAACGGCATCCAGGCAGTTGGCAGAAGCGACGAGATCATGGGCCACACGTCGATCGAGCAGAAGTTCCGCGCCTTCGGGTGGGCCGCCCGCACAATCAACGGCAACGATATGCCGGAGGTGGTGGATGCTCTCTGGTCGCTGCCTCTGGAACCGGACAAGCCCTCTGCGATAGTGCTTAAAACTCTCAAGGGCGCCGGCGTTAGCTTCATGCAGGACAAGACGCTGTGGCACTATCGCGTTCCCAGCGACGAAGACCTGCAGAACGCGCTCGATGAGCTTGGCGAGGTTCCCTGGCACCTGGCCCGGAGGGCTTGTGCATGAAGCTGGCCTTCATTCAAGCTCTCACCAGGTTGGCGCGCGAGGACAATCGAATCGTGTTGCTGACAGGCGATTTGGGCTTCGGGGTATTCGATGAATTCGCCAGGGAGTTTGGCCCGCGTTACGTGAACGTCGGCGTAGCCGAGGCTCAGTTGATCATGGCGGCGGCCGGCATGGCGTCGGTGGGCATGCGCCCGGTGACATATTCAATCGCGTCTTTCGCAACGTGCCGGTGCTTCGAACAACTCAAGCTGGCAGTGGCGTACGCGCAGCTGCCTGTGATAGTTGTCGGCGCCGGCGGCGGGTACGCGTACAGCTCAAGCGGCGTAACTCACCACGCGGGCGAGGACATCTCGCTGCTGTGCGCCCTGCCAGGCATGACGGTTGTTGCGCCAGGCGACCCCCAGGAGGCGGCGAGCCTTCTACCCCAGATGCACTCGGCAGGGCGGTGCGGGTACTTCAGAATCGGCAGGGGCAAAGAGCCCGCCTGCCGCTCGATCATCGAGCCTGTACTGGGCAAGGCCAGGCTGATGCAGCATGGGCGCGGAGTGGCCGTGCTTTCAACAGGTGAGATTGCATCCGAAGTGCAGGCGGCGCTGGACGAACTGCGCCGCCGGGGCGTTGTTCCATCATGGTATCAATATCACACCATAAAACCTCTTGACTGTCAAACGCTGGACGCGATAGCCCAGCGGGTCCAGACGATCGTTGTCGTCGAGGAACATCTCGCTCACGGCGGGCTGGCTGCACAAGTATCAAACCATTTTGCCTCGCGCCCGTCACATCCGGCCCTGATCGCCTTGAACACGGGCGATGGCTTCGTGCTGGGTAGTCCGCACAAGGACGAGTTCCGCCGAAACGCGGGTTTATGTGCAGCCTCAATCGCCGAGGCAGTAATGGGAATCTGGAAAGAACCACAGGCCGCTCATCGAGCCGGTTCCACAGCGAGTGCCTGAGGAGAAAAGGTGGACGCAGCTACTGCTACTATCGAATACGCATTATATGGAAGAGCCGGAAGAACACGGGCCACAAAGATGGTCTTCAGTCCCTACCGGCTGTTCCGATACGACGACAGTCCCGATGAGCTGGCCTGCCTGAAAACGGTTGCGCAGCGCCTCGAAAGCAAGAGCGGCCACATCGCATTGGCCGGGCCTGACGTGATGATCGAGTACATGTTGAAGCACGCGCCGGAATTGAAGCAGAAGGTGCGATGCGTCCTGCGGGCGCCGCATGAAGTCCAGAAGGCTGGAGATCTTGCCGTTGCGGCGATTGACGACCTGTTGACCAATGTGGCCACCGTGTTCATCTGCGAAACCAGAACGCATCCGCGGCAAAGCATCGCGCGAAGAATTCGCTCAGCGGCGGATGTTGAAGACTGGAGCATACTGGAACGCCTCGACTGGCGCAGCATTCCACGACGGGCATTCATCCAGGACACCGCGTCGATCTACCCGCTGAACATACCGGAGATTCGCATCCGGCCCGGCCTCGACATGGTGCTGATGGACCTGCCCTCGCGCAATCTCTCGCTCATGCCCAACGGCCTGGGATACGTGCACAAGGCCCTCAAGAAGACGTCGCTGCATTTCCAGACAATAGACTGCGACATCATTCTCTATCACAGATTCCACTGCCATCGATTACTTGACGTGGGCGGGCCTGTCATGTCGCCACGCGGAACGCCGTTTCCTGATGATCCCTGGTCGGCAGAGGACATGTCGTTGTGGGACGGCGACGAAATGGTCGCCTACTTTGAAAGCGACATCAACGAGATAGTTAACGCCCTCCTGGCCGCCAAACCCGCGATGCTTGGGCTGTCCATTCAGCAATGCAACCTGCGGTTCGCTCGTGAGGTGGTCCAGCGGGTCAGAAAGCGTCTGCCAAACCTGATAGTTATTGTCGGAGGATACAGTTGTCGTCATGCCGACGTTGGCAGGCGCATTTTTCCGGAGTGCGATTACATGGCAATAGGCGAGGCCGACGAGAGCCTCGTTGAGCTTGTCGAGCAGCTCAAGGCCGGCAAACGTCCCAGGAATATTGAGGGAATACTGGGAGCTGATGACGACCCGGTGAAACCGTTCAGGCCGGCAAGGGCGCCGCAGGATATGGACGCGCTGGGCATGCCGGATTACGACTGGTTCCCGCTGGACGTCTACCGAAACTACCACCACTATCAGCTCACGCCGGTGATCGCCAGCAGGGGATGTCACTGGGGCAAATGCCGATTCTGCGGAGAGGCCCTGCCGTGGCGGACGCGCTCGCCGGAGAACTTTGTCGATGAGATTGAACACATGGTTGAACAGGGGTGCTACCAGTTCGTCTTCAGCGAAAGCGATCTCAACGGCGACCCCGCCCTTGTTGAGGAGATATGCCGCCAGGTCATCGCGCGCGATCTGCCGGTGATATTCGGCGGCCAGCTTCGCATCGACAAGCGCAACACCCCGCAGTTCTTTGATCTTCTGAAGAAGGCTGGTTTCGTGTCGCTGAGGTTCGGCGTGGACGGCTGGTCGCAGCGGCTGCTCAAGACGCAGAACAAGGGCTACAGCATAGATATGGTCCGCCGGAACCTGAAGGACTGCCATTCGGCGGGCATATACGTGGAAGTCAATGCGGTAGTCGGTTGTCCCGGCGAGACGGACGATGACTTGCGCGATTGCATCGACCTGATGCTGGAGAATCGCAAGCATATAGGCAGGCTTGCGAACATCAACCCGCTGCAACTCCTGCGGGGAAGCATCTACTGGAACGAACCGGAGAAATACCGCATTCACTTCACCGAGCCTCGGGAGCGGTTGATGGAGCGTCACATGTATTCGCTGCCGCCGGATGTGTGGTACAGCGAAGAACCCTTTATCGACCACAACGTTCGCAATGAAAGATGCGCCAGGATTCTGGCTGCGCTTCAGAAGGCTGAGTATGACTTCGGGGCGGGCGCGTCCACCAAGCTGCAAAAAGAGGTTGCAGAGACCAACGCAGCGCCATCATGCACAAACCTAGACGACGCCGGCTCGGCAATGATCAGGTTGGCGGGGGAGTACTACTGTCTGCCGCCGCACGGGTCGCCGGTTCCCCCGCCGCCGGGAAGGCCCGGCTTCTGGCAACGAATGTCAGGCGCAATCCGACGACCGCACAAATACGGGCAGTATGCAAGACGCATAGCCCGCGGCGGCGTTGCAGGCGTTCATCTCGCATTTGCGCCAAAAAGGCGATGCGACGCGACAACAATCGCGCCAAGGCAAACCCTCAGCGACGACACGGGACAGTACCTCATTACGAAGCTATCCCACGAATTGCCGCCGGGCCTCACCGTGATGATCAAGGAGTTTGACTCTTTCAATATCTTGAGGATCCGCTCGGGATTCTGCGCGATCCGCCACGGGTACCCGCTGGACGTGGACAAGGTCGCCGGCGACGGCTATCCGCCCGGCGTGTGCGTCAAGGGCGACAACATAATGCAGGTTGTCCGCGGCATACGACAACTGACGTTGCAGGCGGTCTAGCATGGACTCGGGCGACATGAAGGTGCTTCGCAAAAACCAGCGTATTACAGATCCGAAGGTCAGCCTGGTCCTGCTGGACTGGGGATGCCGGGAGAGCTTCCACACTGTTGAGTACCTCAACCACCTCGTTACTCCCAGAGATCAGTATGAAATCATATGGGTGGAGTACTATGATCGCCGGCCCTCGGAATTGGTGGACCTCCAGCAGAGGTACGAATCGCACGGCAGGGCAGCGCCGATAGATACGTGGATTGTCATGGCCAGGCCCAAGGGCGAGGTGTTTCGCAAACACTGGATGAACAACGTGGGCCTGCTAAACGCCCGCGGCGAAATCGTCGTCTTCATGGATAGCGACGCCATCACGTCAACCACCTTCGTAGAGACCATTCTGCTGGAGTTCAAGAACGATCCCGACGTGATCCTTTACATAGAGGAAATCCGCACGGGCGACGCCTCGTTCTATCCTTTCTCGTACCCCAACCCGAAGGAGATTATCCCCGTCGCCAGCAACCTTGCCAACGGCGTGCCGCTTGGCATGCGCAACTTCCGGTGCGGCCTGCTTGCTGATCCGTCGCTGATTCACTGGCGCAACTACGGCGCCTGCTTCGGCGCCCGCCGCAACGACATAATCAGAGTTGGCGGATGGGATGAGCACGACGATTACACCGGGTACATCGCCGGCCCGTACGAGATGTCAATGCGGATGGAGTGGTCCGGTAAACGGGAACGGTGGAGTTTCCGCGAGCTTCTGTGGCATGTGCCGCATCCCGGCAACGACGGCATAGACAACTTCTCCGGCCCGCACGACGGCAAGGGCGTTTCGACGACAGCGATGGAGATAATCAATTCCCGCCGCACGCTTCCGTTGCGCGAGAATCCGCACATCCGCGAGCTTCGCGTTAGCATGTTTGGCGAATCCGCGCCGCCGGCGGTCGAGCAGCGGCCGGCAAAGCGGCACGTCCATGAACCCAAGCCAACGTCACCCGTGCCATCCAACCGCAGGTTCCTGCCCATTGAGGGCTCCAAAGCATGGAACAACGACCAATTCCATATGATTGGACGCTTCATTGAAGACACCGAAATACGCGTTGAGAACCTGGAGTATCCTCGCGCATTTGCCCTCGGCGCGTATGCCGCTTGCATAGCAAAGCAGCTCAACCTGCCACAGGAAAGGGTCGAGGGCATCTACATTGCCGCGATGATGGGCAGTCTAGACACAGCCGCGTGTGCGGCGGAGGGCCCCAAATGCCTGCTCCAGCAAGGACTGGCGGACCTGTGGCGATGCGAGCCGCTCTTGACAGCCGCCAAGGTGTCCGCCGCCAAAGGCCAGAGATATGACGGCAAAGGCTGCGCGGCCAGGGGCAAGCAGATTCCGCTTGAAGCTCGCATAGTGGCCGTCGCCCAGAAATTCGATGAGCTTGTGAATCTGCGAAGCGCGGGCGCAAGGATGGAGTTTTCGCTGGTCTGGCGGGCGATCGAGGATGAATCGTCCCGAGCCTTCGACCCGCAGGTTGTGGACGCCGCGAGGGCATGTCTTGAAGACCTGGTCTGCGTGCATCTGCGGTGCATGCACGACTCGCTTGGCTTCATGTATCCCTGCTACAAGTATGAAGTTGCCAAGAAGGAGCGACCTGAACCCAAAACTCAGCCGCTGGGCGAGTTTTATGTGCTCACAAGCAGAGAGCATTCCGGCTCGCGTTATGCGCTTGTTCCCACCTGGAATGATCCAACTGCTTTCTACACCTGCTTCGATCGAGAAGAAATCCTCCGCAGGGGTCAACCTCAGACGGCGGTTTCGAACTACCACGGGCATAACATCCTCTTGTACGCCGGGCGGTACTTCGCCGTTCCGCACGGCATGCATGAGTTCAAGCTCGCGTATCTTCATCGCGGTGACTATGGCAGGCGGGTGCTGGCTTCGCACAAGCTCGCCGCGGTGAAGCACATGGTGCTGGCGAAGGCGCTGAAGCGCAAGGCGGCGGTGTTGATGCTCAAGCCCGCAAGGTCGCTGGTGCGAAGGGTTCTTGGCTAGATCAGGTCTCCGGAGGCATGATGACGGATACTCAGTATAACGTTGTGACGTTCGGCACGCCCCAGCAGCACGTTCGCCGCAAGGAGATCGTCGAGATGCTTCGGCAGAGCCCTCTGCCGGCTGAGGAACTGCTGCTGAACCTTGGGTTGTTCATGGTTCCTCAGACTCTCTCCCGCATCCTGTTCATGGACTTTCTGTATCGGCAGATCCTGGACGTGCAGGGCATCGTGATGGATCTTGGCACGCGATGGGGGCAGAATCTTTCGCTGTTTGAGGCCATGCGGGGCATATACGAGCCGTTCAACCGCCTGCGAAAGATCGTGGCCTTCGACACGTTTGAAGGTTTTCCTCATCTGAGCGAAGAGGACGGCGAAGGCAGGATGATGTCGCAGGGCAACTACGGGGTTTCGAACAGATATGAAGAGTACCTTGGCGCACTGATGGCGCTTCTGGAGCAGGAAAGCCCCCTCGAGCACATCACAAAGCACGAGATTGTCAAAGGCGACGCTTCCATTGAAGTGCCGGCCTACTTGAGGCGGAATCCTGAATCAATCATCTCGCTGGCGTATTTTGATTTTGATCTATACAAACCCACGCGCGACTGTCTGCTGGCCATGCGCGACCGCTTCACGCGGGGAAGCGTGATCGGCTTCGACGAACTCAACGACCACGACTGCCCTGGCGAAACGCTGGCGCTTATGGAGACGCTGGGCCTCAGAAACGTCGCCCTGAGGCGATACAGATACAACTCGAGGACCAGTTATCTGGTCATAGATCCTCCCCCGGCTGCGGCTTATTCATTCACCGACAACGGAGCAGCAAGATGATCGACAGCGAAGTCTTCCGCACATCTCGAAGCGCCGCTCGCGAACTGCTCAGCCCGTCAGAGGCCGCAAACAGCTTCGGATATTGGATAGACATTCCCGACGATTGGGAGTCATATCAATCTCCTGAAGACCTGGTGGCCTTTCTTGGCATTCACCTTACTCACCAGGCCAAGTTCAACGAGATCATCGAGGACATAGGCCCGCTGACGGACCGGGAACTCGACTGGGCCAAGCGCTACACGGCCTTGTATGACAGAATCGCCAGGCTGCTCTGCACCACCGGCGCAAGGGTCGATCTTAAGCACGACATCGCTGAGACGATAGTTGATTGGCGCGTCATAGAAAGGTTTGCTCAGCAACCATGCCGTCTGCTGGATTTTGGCGCGGGCGGCTGCCGGCAGGGGGCCTGCGCCTATCTGCGTCATCCAGGCAACATCTACACCGCAATAGACGCTACGCTGGCTGCCTATACGCTGCAAAACCTGATAATGTCCTATATCGACACATATTCGGATCGACCGGGGTTCTTCGACCTGCTCGATTTTGAAAAAGCTCGCAAAACCATGCCAAACATCGCCAACGCCAGGCCTGGAGATCGCTTCCACGTCCCCACCTGGATGGCGGATGATCGTATCCCGGCGGGTTTCTACGACGTCATGATTGCAGCACACGTGCATGGCGAACTGAGCGGCTCCGATTTCATGAGACTCATCAGGGTGGTCGAAAAGAGCCTTTCCCCCGACGGCATATTCTACGTCCGCAGCGAGCTCACGTGGGGCGACACACGCGACTTCTGCGACTCGACCGATCTGCATGGCATTCCACTGCCCGAACAACTGCGCAGCCGAGGAATATACCCAGTCTGGTGCGCGTACACGTGCGGCTACCTGACGACGGTCTTCGCACGCAAAGGCTCCAAGTATTGGAAGGCGGCAAAGGAATCCAAGGACCCCGACAACCAGTTCATAAACCTTACATCTGCTGGGGAAATTTCAGAACTGGCCGGCCGCAACCATATCCACAGATGCGCAGCCGAGCTTCAGGCGGCTGGGCAGCGGACGCTGTTCATCAAGTCCCAGACAAGCGAGGAATGGTCATTTATTGAGCCGATGGTTGAGCGAAAGGGTCTGGCT
This sequence comes from Planctomycetota bacterium, assembly GCA_012729725.1. Lineage (GTDB taxonomy): Bacteria > Planctomycetota > Phycisphaerae > SM23-33 > SM23-33 > JAAYCO01. Next base: position 11,295 of record JAAYCO010000153.1, on the reverse strand, counting down.
GACTTCAGGATAATAAACGAGGCGGATATTCTCGGTGATGCCTGCGGCTGTACGATTGAGCAAATCGCCAAATATGATCCGCAGGCGGTTGTTCTGGTTTCTCAACAGTATCCGCAGATCGAAAGCCTGTTGGCGCAGAAGCTGCCGACTATGACCTTCCCGATACGGCGGTACTACTGGTATCCGGTGGTATTCCTGCACCGCCGATCAATAAAGGGCGCTGACGCACTATTCAACTCTCACATCATGTCGCTTAATGATTTCTCCAGTGTGAGCGTCAAGGGCGGGCACAAGGACTGCTAACCGAAAGGCACGAGGATGATCTCCACTGACGGCTTCAAAATGTCCAAGCGGATGGCCCAATTGGCGCTTGGCCCGAGCGGAAAGAACAGCTATGTCTACTGGTCGGATGTAAGGCGGCAATGGGAATGGTCCTACGCCAACAACAAGATAGTCTCGCTGATTGGCAGCCAGTCCATGCCGCCGGAGAATCTCGACGATGTTCGCAACATGCTTGGCGAACTTTCGTCGCAGGAGAAGGACCTGGAACTATCGATGCGCGGCATATACACGGATCTTGCCCGTCTTCTGACAACCGTGCCGGCACAGGCCGCATTCGACTGTGATTTGTATGAAACTCTGCTTGATCTGAGGATCGTCGGCGAGGCGATTCGACGTCCATGCCGTGTGCTGGACATCGGCCCCGGCGCGGGCAGACATATGGCTGCCATGTGCCTGGACCCGATTCGCAGAGGCGGCCTCTATGTGGGGATCGAGAGCGTCGGCATGTGCTATTCCCTCCAGAACATGCTGGCGTCGCTTATCAGCATCAAATCGCCCAACGTTACGTTCTTGGATGAGCTTGACTACCAGTTCGCTCGAAAAGACTTGCCGCCAATGAACAAATGCAGCCCCAAGACCATTTATCACCTTCCGCTCTGGCGGGCGCACCTGCTGCCCAAGCGATTCTTTGACGTGATCCTATGCAATTACATTCTTGACGAGCTTTCCGGCGACGACTTCATGAGAGTGATGCAGATTATCGGCAGATGCCTTGGGGATGAGGGAATTCTCTACTGTCGAGGCTCGCAGCAGCGGTCGATGCTGGGATCGATGTATGTCTTTGGATATGGGCGGTTTCATGGCATCGACATCACGAAGAGCCTTCTTTCAAACGGGCTTCGGGTTCTTAGTGCGGACCTGGTTGCCTCGCAACTGACGCGCACCTTCGTAAGAACAGCGTCAAAAACTTACGGTGCGGCAACAGGCCGGTACGCCCGATTCACTAAGGATTCTCCCCTTGTTGAGCAGGCACAGAAGGACTTCATTGCCGAGCAGATCAAGTCCATCGGCGCCACGACGTGCGTCGTTTGGGGCGATGCCGGATACTCAGCCTTCAATCAGCACGTCCTTCCGCATCTGAATGGGGTGAAAATCGCGGCTGTTACGAACAGGCAGGCGGGCGAGATTCCAAACACGCAGTTCAACTGCCCGCAGATACCCGTCGCTCATCTGCCCAAGCTTGACCCCCAAGCGGTGATCATAGCATCGATGCAGGAACGCAGTATCCACAGGCAACTGAACGAGATGATGCCGTCAAAACCGTTCGATGTGTTCCGAACCTTTAACCATCCGGTGGCGTTTGCGCGCCGCCGGCATGACCGGGAGCAAACGTGAAGCTCGACCTGCTGCTCGTCAGGCCAGGTGATAGAAGAAGGGTCTATGGTGAGATGGGCCCAAGCCTTGCCGCCATCGAGCCGCCGTTCTGGGCGGCGCTGCTGGCAGGCCACATGCGCGAAAGGGGTCTGTCGGTCGGCATAATAGATGCGGATGCCGAGGATCTCTCGCCCCCAGATGTGGCGAAGCGACTTGCGCACATCGAGTGCACCTTGCTTGGCGTGATTGTAAGCGGGACAAACCCATCCGCCTCCACAATGAGCATGCCGGCTGCGAGAGAAATTCTTCAGCAGGTCCGCCTGCATTCGCCAAAGGTAAAGACATTCCTTGGGGGCCTGCATCCATCCGCATTGCCTGAAAGAACGATCCGCGAGGAACCTGTCGATTTCGTTATTCAGGGCGAAATGTTCAACACGTTGCCCGCCCTGTTCGAGGCCGTGAAAACCGGCTGCAATGACAGCAACCTGCACATCCCAGGCTTGTGGCGCATGCAGGACGGCGGAGTTATCTCAAACCCCCGACCTGATCTGATCGAGAATCTTGATTCACTGCCCGATGCGGCCTGGGATCTTCTCCCGATGAACCTGTACCGCGCGCACAATTGGCACTGCTTCGCAAATGTCCAAGAGAGGCAACCCTATGCCGTAATCTACACCTCCCTGGGCTGCCCTTTCAATTGCAGCTTCTGCTGCATCAATGCGATATTCGGCCAGGCCGGCATCCGTTACCGCAGCCCCGAGCGCGTTCTTGAGGAAATAGACACGCTTCATTGCAGGTACGGCGTGAAGAACATCAAGATCATGGACGAAATGTTCGTGCTCTACCCTCAGCATGTGCGGGCGATTTGCCAAGGGCTTGTTGATCGCAACTATGGACTCAATATCTGGGCCTACGCCAGGATAGACACGGTTGCGGATGGGCTGCTGGGGCCTCTTAAGGCGGCAGGGTTCAACTGGCTGGCATACGGCATTGAGTCCGGCAATGCCGCTGTTCGCAAGGGAGTGACAAAGGGCAGATTTGCTCAGTCGGCGATCAAGGACACCATCCGGCGAACTAAAGATGCCGGCATCCACATTGGCGGCAACTTCATCTTCGGCCTGCCGGATGACAACATGGACACCATGCAGCAGACTCTCGACCTGGCATGCGAACTGAACTGCGAATACGCCAACTTCTACTCGGCAATGGCGTATCCCGGTTCGCGTCTGCATGAAATGGCTGTTGCCGAAGGCTTGCCGCTGCCTCCGGACTGGAGAGGATATGCGCAGCTTGCCGCCGAAACGCTGCCATTGCCCACCAGGCATCTCACCGGCCAGGCCGTGCTGAAGTTCCGTGACTATGCATTCGACTATTACTACCGCCGCGGGGAATACCTGGACATGATTAAATCAACCTTTGGCGACGCCGCGGTGAAACACATCCTTGCCATGCTCTCGAGTAAGCCTCAGCGACACCATGCAAGTTGAAGACCGACATGATGCAGACCTCAGCCTGATTCTGCCCACGCGCGGCCGACACAGCATGCTTAAACGGTTCTTCGCCAGCCTGATCCAGACGGCATCTCGACTCAGCAGGCTGGAAGTGATCATGTACATGGATGACGACGATCAGCAATGCCCCGTTGCTGATGCGACGCACCTGCAAACTCACACGGTTATCGGCCCGCGCCAGACCATGGGAACAATGATCAGGACTTGCGCCGCCCAGGCTCGCGGCAGGGCATTCATGCTGATAAACGATGATGCCGTGTTCCGCACCAGCGGCTGGGACGCCGCCATCGCGGACGTCCTGGACACATATGAGGATGGCATTGTGCTGGTCTGGTGCAACGACTTGTTCCGCCGGCAGACAATGCCCAATTTCCCCGTGCTCAGCCGCAAATTGTGCGAATTGATGGAAACGATATGTCCCTCAGATTATCACAGGGATTATGTGGACGTGCATCTATTCGATATCTTCCAGAAGCTTCGGGCGCTAGGGCACAACCGCCTGGCGTATCTGCCGGATGTGGTCATCGAGCATCTTCACCATGAGGCCGGAAAGGCCCAGTTCGACACGACCTATCGTAAGCCGTGCATGGCCAGCGACGAGCTTGCCTTCATTGCCCTTAACACGCGAAGAGAGCTCATAGCGCACCGGCTGGCGGGACAAATACGAGGCGTGGCATGAGGATTGAATTCCAGGCTCGTGTCGGCCCGAATCCGCAAGTCAGCGTCGTACTGCTGGACTGGTCGTGCAGACAAAGCGCGCACGTGCTGGATTGCCTTGCGAATCAGTCCGTTCCGCGAGAGAGGTACGAGATCATCTGGGTGGAGTACTACAACCAGCTCTCAGAGTGCCTGAAGAACAAGCTGCGTTCTGATTGCCCGGCGGCTTCCGCAAGAGCGGTTGACATCGCAGCAGTGCTCGAGATGCCGCCTGGGCTCTGCTACCACAAGCACATGATGCTCAATGCCGGGCTGATGCTTGCCAGGGGGCAAATAGTGTGCTTCGCGGACAGTGATGCAATGATGCGGCGCACGTTCGTGGAATCAATTCTCAACGCCTTTGATGAAAACGGGGATATTGTTCTTCACTTCGACGAGGTTCGCAACAGCGACAGCAGGTTTTATCCTTTCAACAACCCGCCGCTTCGCGAGATAACCGGCGTTGGCAGCATAAACTGGCTTAACGGCAAGCCTACTGGACTTCTCGACCGCTCGGACCTTCTGCACATGCGCAATTACGGCGCGTGCATGGCTGCATTGCGCAGCAGTTTGATCGGCATTGGCGGGTCCGACATGCACATGGACTACCTCGGCCACGTCTGCGGCTTCTACGAGATGACATGGCGGCTGGTGAACGCCGGCAAGCGAGAGCGATGGCATGACCGCGAATGGCTCTACCATGTCTGGCACCCCGGCGAAAACGGTCATAGGAATTTCATCGGGCCTCATGATGGTTTGCTGGTTTCAAAGCGGGCGCTGATCGCCAGGCAAACCGGCAGAGTCATGCCGTTTGTGGAGCACCCGGCCATTGAGGCATTGCGCATGGGACGTGAAACCGGGCCCGATAGCTTCACCCCGCCGGCGCAGTGGGCACAACAACTGGCGGCAGTGGCTCATCGCGGGTCGGTAGTGTACTCGGTCGGCTGCCGTAGGATCGAGCTGAACGTGGAGAGCGACGGCGGCAGAAGCATGCGCATCATTCGGCCTCCTTCGCCATTCGGCAGACGATGCAGTCTCAAGCACAAGGTGCGGATCTTGCCTACGCTGGGGCGCATAATGCTGCGGCAGTTCGTTGTGAAGCGACAGGCTGCCGCCTATATCGGCAGGGGGCGGGGAAAAGGGGCATTTCGCAACGCGATCAGACTGCTTCAAGCCACCATCGGGTTCTTCAAAAGGATACGACAATACAACCGACACTGGGCGCGTCAGTGCTGGCTTGCACTTGCCTACGCAGCTCAAGAAGGTGCACAAGAAGTAGTCGTGCTGGGGCAGGGCGATGAGGTCGAGATAATAAAGCGATTGGCCCCTGCTGCCGGCATAGCGATAAGCGGCATAGTGCCGCTCCATGCGGAAGCGGCGGTAGTTAACGGCCTGCCTGTCAGAAAAATACAGGACATTGCACGTGCCGAGGACATGATAATTATTGCTGCCTTTGCAGGCATCGATGATGCTTTGCGCGTTGCGGTCCGCGCCGGCATACCGCGTGGCCGCATCATCACGCTGGCTTGACGGCCTGGCAACCATCGACAAGTGCCCGCCAGATTTGCTATCGTTCAGACATGTTCGAGCTTGATGACACGATAGCGGCCATATCCTCGTCCGCCGGTTCTGCCGGCAGGGCCATAGTGCGCCTATCGGGACCGCGGGCCCTGGAGATTGCCGACAGTCTGTTCATCTCGGACTCGCCTTCGGCGATTGTGGACAGCCCAGGTTTTCGCTCGCGCGTTGGCATAGTGCAAACGGGTTCGATTGAACTTCCGGCGGTCGTCTACATCTTCCGCCGGCCCAGAAGCTATACCCGTCAAGACATGGTGGAACTGCACATACCCGGTCCGGCGGCAGGGGCCGAATCGTTGCTGAATTCATTAATACGACTCGGCGCCAGAGAGGCCGGGCCCGGCGAATTCACCGCGCGGGCCTTTTTTTCCGGCAGGATCGATCTGTCGCAGGCGCAGGCTGTCTCTGACGTGATACATGCTTCAGGCGAGGCGCAGCTTCGATCCGCCATTGCCGCGTTGCAGGGCCGCACAAGTCGCCTTTGTGCATCCGCTGCGTCGGCAATAGCCGATGTTCTTGCAGAGGTGGAGGCTTCGATTGATCTTGGGGACGAGTTGATAGATGTTGTCGTGCCGGCGGAGCTTGCCAATCGCCTTGATTTGGTGGCCCTCGAGCTGAAGCGAATAACAGAGAACTCGACCGACATCTCTGAGATTGGCCAGTTGCCGCGGGTCGTCATCATAGGCAGGCCTAACGCGGGCAAGAGCTCGCTTCTCAACGTGTTGAGCGGAACTCCGCGGGCGATAGTGTCGGCTCTGGCGGGCACAACCCGAGACGTTCTGTCTGTCGAGATGCAGACTCCGCACGGTTCAAGCGTGATGCTTCAGGATATTGCGGGTTTGGTGACGGATGCCCGCGACGCAATCGCGGCTGCGGCGCAGGAGGCTGCCCGCGCTGCGCTCTCGTCGGCGGATATGATCATTCTGCTTGCCGACGCATCCGCGCCGGACGGCGATGGCCTTGAGCCGCCTGAAGATTACGATTGCCCGGTTCTGAAAGTCGCGAACAAGGTGGACCTGCGCCGGCCCAATGACGGCGCGTGGGACGTGATGATCTCGTGCAGAACTCTGGAAGGAATTGACCTGCTGAAAGCTCGCATTTGTGATTGTCTGCACCTGAATACCGGCTGTTCGGAGGCGTTGGGTCTTCACCATCGCCAGAAGCGTGCACTATCGCAGGCCGGGGAGCTTTCGCTTTGTGCGGCTTCGCTGTTGCGCGGCGCGGCCGAAGTATCGGATGTCGCCGAGCTTGTTTCGCAGGATCTGCGAGGCGCGCTTGCGGAGCTTGGATCGATTAGTGGACGAATAGTCAGCGATGATGTGCTTGGGCGGATCTTCGAGCGGTTCTGTGTCGGCAAGTAGCGGCTGCGTTGAAGAGCGGCTTGATTGTTCCGGAGTCCTCTGATAGTTTGAATCGTACAGGAAAAACGAAGAGGATCGTTATGCCCCCGAAAAACCTATTTGATTGGCAGTCGCTTGATCTTAACCGTGTTCTCATCAGTCAGGATGACATATACAAGGTCAACAAGCACCGGTTCGAGTTTCAGTTGCTCGACGGCGCGTTCCACATGGATCACCAGGCAGGCGAAATGGCCGGGTTCCGCGATGTGCGGGATGACGAGTTCTGGGTGAGAGGCCACATCCCGGGCAGGCCGATTTTTCCGGGCGTGTTGATGATAGAAACGGCTGCGCAACTGGTTAGCTATTTTGCCAGCACCGCCACCGGCAACTCCGGTTTTCTTGGTTTCTCCGGCGTTGATCAGGTGCGATTCCGTGGAACCGTTGTTCCCGGCAACCGCCTGATTATGATTGGCAAAATGGTCGAAATGCGTCCCAGACGGTGCATTGGCGCAACTCAGGGTTTCGTGAACGGCGAGATGGTGTTCGAAGGCCTGATTACAGGCATGTGGCTCTGACGCAGGCGAGCGCTGTTCGGTGCAAGGGCGGCGAATCTGAGTAATACTGGATGGACCAACCTGGTGGACGCTCAGCGGGAAGTCCGCCCGCCGGTGTCGGACGACGATCTCGCTGCCTTGCCCGCCAAAAGAGGCATCGTTGTGCTTCTGGCGGAAGGCGACCGTCCCATCTTGCTGCTGCCGGCCGCCGACATGCGCCGGCGAACTGCAAATCGCCTCAGAGATCCCGATCAGCAGGAGCTATCTCGCCAGCCCGATCTGCACAACATTGTGCGGCGCATCGCGTGGAAGCGATCACACAGCCACTTTCAGACAGATCTGGACTATCTGGATTTGGCTCGTGTTATGTGGCCCGACGAGTACGCGGGCATGCTGGCATGGAAGCCGGCCTGGTTTGTTCACGTCGATCTGGAGCAGGATTATCCCTGTTTTACACGGACGCGCGACGTGTTCGGCAAGCGGGGCAGGTATCTGGGTCCGTTTCCCGACGGCAGAAGCGCCGGCAGTTTCATTGACGCATTGCAGGATGCTTTCGATCTTTGCCGCGATATCAAGTGCCTGCGTTCGTCGCCTCACGGCCGGCAGTGCTCGTACGGCCAGATGGGCAGGTGCCTCTCGCCGTGCGACGGCAGCATCTCGGCTGGGGCTTACCGTCAAGCGGTTGCGGAGGTCTGTGCATTCGCGGTGACCAAGGACAGTTCCCCCATCGTTAGGCGCCTGGAGGATAGGATGCGGGAATCCGCCCGAGAGCTTCAATTTGAGAAGGCCGCCGCGGACAAGCTCCGGCTGGAGCGACTGAAGCAGTTTGACGATGCCAGGTTTGCCCGCGTTCGGCCCGCGGAGGAATTCCGATTCCTCATGATTGAACACGGGCCTAAGCCGCGAGAGCTTTGCACGTTCTTCGTGGAGCTTGGCGCAGTAGAACACGGGCCGGTGCTGAAATACCCGCCTGAGCCTCAATTTTTGGAGGATCTGTTGCGATTGCGGGGGTCGTTTTCTCCCGGGCCGTTTGGGGATGCAGGTTTTATGCGCCGGCGGATGGGCCTTGTGAGCCACTATCTGTTCTCGCCACCAAGACGCGGCGGCATCATCATCAGATATCATGACGGTCTTTCAGCACAAGACCTCGCGGCGGCAATAGAGTCGGCTGCGGAGGAGATGAAGCTGCCCCAGCCAAAGAAGCAGGCGGATCAAGACACGGGGCCGGCCCAGTGACTGTTCATGCCGGGCGGCGATTAGCATATAATCGGAAGCGAGCATGATCGGTCTGCTTCTAAAACTTGCCCGCATGCACCCGCCCAGGCCCAGACCCAGGTTCTGGCGGTACGTGTCTCCGCGACGCCGAGGAATGGGCGTGCTGTTGTTGCTGCTGCTTGTCAGCATACCTTCAGTATACTGGCGCCTGACCAACGATGCCCGGATACGCACCCAGGCCAGCGCATACCTGGCCTCTCTCACGGGCGGCCGGTCAGATGTGGGCGAAGCCAAATTCAGCCTTTTTGGCGGCATCTACCTTAGAAACGTTCGATTATTTGTGCCGGGCGAGGACCAGCCGCTGTTTGTCGCCCAATCCGTGGTGCTTCGCCATAGGCCATGGTCGCTGCTAATGGGCGGACGGCTTGAGGTATCCGAAATATCCTGCATTGAGCCGGTGGTGAATCTCACTTACGACGTCGCCTCTCAAACCTATCTCGAGGCGCAACTTTTTCAACGCAGCCACCAGCAGCAGATGCCGTCGGCGCCGCCTGGCGCTCTGCCGCAACTTGTGGTTCGAAACGGCAGGGTGCTTCTGGCGGAACAGCTTGAAGGTTTGCGCATTCACCGCAAAGCGTACAACATGAACATCTCGGGCTTCCCGGTTGGTCAAAGCGATTATCAGATTACGCTTGAAGAGCAGCAAGGCGGCACGCTCGCCAGCATGCGCATGGACGTGATCACCGGCAAGATCCAGCTTCTTGGCGGTTCCATGATAGACATGGCGGGGCTTGATCGGACGCTCTTGCAGCAGTACGGCGAATTGAAGGACCGCTACCACATCTCGGGCCCCATAGCGGTCGAAGGCACATGGGAACCAGCCACCGGCGAGGGTGTTCTTGTCGCCACGCTCAGGCGAATATCCTTGCGTCTGCCTCCCGACGAAGGCGGCTTGGAGCTTCACGAGGTCGAAGGCGCGATTCGATTGGATAAGAACGGAATCCTGCTGGAAAACGTCAGTGGGCGAATCAACGGCCAGGGCAGGGGGCAGTTCTCGGTCAGCGGCATGTATCGCGGGTATGAAGACCAGAGCGCATATGAGCTTCGCGTCGCGTTCAAGGATCTCCTGTTGCCGATGGAGCAGATCAGAGGCCGGCCCGCGGAGATTCTTGGCGAGCTGAACAAGGTCGTTCAGGTTGAAGGAGTTCTTGATGGCGAGGTCTTTGCGTCGCGGTCGCAGGGCGGGCGGATGGTCTACCGGGGGCAGGTGCAACCGCGATCAGTGAAGGCTGTTGCCAGCGCTTTTCCCTATCCGCTAGAAGATGTCCGCGGAAGCATCACCTTCGATAACACTTTAACCAAAGTGGACCTCCGTGGCGCCCGCCGCGGTTCTCAAGTGGATGTTGCAGCCGAGGTTTACCCTGGGGACGGGGCCTTTGACGTACGGGTCGTCGGCATGAACGTGCCTCTGGACGATCAGCTTGCTGCTGCCCTGCCCGAAGGCGTGCGCATGCATTACATGGCTCTGGGCCCTGAAGGCGTGGGGAATACCAAGGTTTATGTTCACGCCGAATCATCATCGGCCCAACCGGATGTGGAAGTCGACATAGACCTGGATGGCGGAGCATCACTCGAGTATGACGGTTTTCCTTACCGGGTTGAGAATGTATTCGCTCAGGCGCACATCGACCGCGATCACACGGTCATCAAATTCATCGAGGCGTCCTTTGATGGCAGAAAGCTGACAATGGACGGCAGCATAAGTTGGAAAAGCGGCGGCGTCGATGAAGTTGATTTGACCCTCAAGGGCCGAGTTCCGCTGGACAGCCGCCTGGCTGATGCGCTTGGCGCGGTTGGACAGCAGGCCTTTCAACGTTTTGAATTGAGCGGCTGGGCTGATTACATCAGTGGCGTGATCCGCAAAAAATCCGGAGGCCCGCTCAAGCATGAGGTGGTTGCGCACGTCGAGAATGTGACGTTCAATGACAAGCAGTTCCCGTACAAGGTCGAAAACGCCGCCGGGGTGCTGGTCTTCGACAGCAGTGGAATGACCATCAAGGCGCTCTCGGGCAGGCATGACAACGCCAAGATCATTCTTGCCGGCCGGTTTGATTATGCCGCTGACGGCTCGCCGGTTGAGCTTCAGATTGAAGCTCAGGATGTCCAGTTTGGGCCTGACGTGCTGGCTGCAATCAAGTCGGGCGATGCGCCGATCGCAGATGAGGTTTCAGTCCTTGGCCCAGCGGATGTCAGTCTTCACTACAAGCAAGCCGCCCAGGCCCCGGCCGACTATAGCTGTATCATTAACGCCAGAGGCATGGAGATCACTCACAAGCATTTTCCTTATGTCCTGCGGGATGTGCGAGGAACCATCAACATTACTCCCGGAAACGTGGCCTTGGAGAATCTGGTTTCACATGGGCCTTCTGGTGATATATACGTAGGTGGCTATATTAGGCAGGGCCAGTCTTCCAGCCAGGCGGAACTTTCAGTTCAAGCTGCACATTTAGCAATTGATGCCGGGCTGATTTCATGCCTTGATGCGATATCACTGCCGGCAAGGAATCTGGTTGAGCAGGGCGGCAAGTGCAGCATAGCACTACCGAGCATATCGGTTACAAAGCCTCGCGCTGACGGTGCTGCCCCAACCTGGCGCCTGCAGGGCAGAATAGACCTCGACCAAGCCCGCTTGCGTCTTGGGCAGACGACAAAGCAGGTTTCGGGAAGCATCGACGGCGTGATCTC
>JAAYCO010000152.1 GCA_012729725.1 Planctomycetota bacterium | reverse complement strand
GAGCACCGAAGGTGCACGATATGACAGCCCAGGGCAACGCCCTGGGCATGCCGTGCGCCCAGCATTCAAGCCCTGAAAGGGCGTGATACGCTTCGCTAGGATCCCAAGGCTAGCGCCTTGGGCTGTCATATTTTGCCCTTTCAGGGCTCAACGGATTCAACGGTCTGGGATCCCAGGGCTAGCGCCTTGGGCTGTCGTATTTTGCCCTTTCAGGGCTCAACGGATTCAACGGTCTGGGATCCCTACGTGATACCCAAACCAGGACGGTGGGGATTTACTCCGCAAGAGGGCGAACGAAGGCGTCAGGAACCTGTATTTCCATTTTGGAGGGCTGAATGGCATTGACATTGTTGTACGGCACTGTACTATACGGTACTGAATTGAATACCTCGTTTGGCGAAAGGAGCACCCATTGCCAAGCCGTAGCACAATCCAGGGAATCGTTGAGTTCGCCGGCAGGCTGGAGAAGCTGGATATTGGCGCTCTGCGTGAAGGGCTGGAGATATGGCGGCTGCATCGGGAGGTGCAGAGGGCCGTTGAGCACAATCTGTCCGGCTGGGGGCTTACGGTCAGGCAGATTGAGATCATGGAGTCGCTTTACCACAACGGCGCGGGCGTCATGACGCCGGCGGATCTGGCGGATGAAGTGGGCCTGACGAGATCGGCGATGACCAGCACGCTGGATTCGCTTGAGAAGCTTGGGCACACGGCGAGATCACCGCATCCGACCGATCGTCGGATGCTGGCGGTTTCTCTGACGCCGGCAGGGCGGGCCTTCATCGACAGGCGGCTGCCCGAACGATACCGCAATATCGCCAGGCTTGTGAACGTCCTGTCGAAGAGCGAGCAAGCGCTGCTGCAGAAGGCCTACGGAAAGGTGCTTGATCTGCTGGCGCACGCCGGATACGCCGCGCAAGCCTGAGTGACGCTTTATCCGTCCGGTCCACGGGCGGCTCGGCGAAAACATGAACATCATGCCGCCGGTGGACCGGAGTTCTAACCAAGAAGGAATGTAATATGTTGAGGACAAGGATGCTCTTCGTCGGGATCAGCGGCCAGACCGCTACGATCCTGATGCTTGTTGGTATTTCGCTGACGGGTTGCCGCGGCAAAGAGGCTCCGCCCCCGCCGCCCGTTCCGGAGGTCGCAACCGTCGAGGTGCAGCCACAGCGGATTGTTCTGACAAAGGAGCTTCCCGGGCGCACATCCGCTTATCTTGTGGCCCAGATCAGGCCCCAGGCGACCGGCATCATCCAGAAGCGTCTGTTCACGGAAGGCGCGGTCGTTGAAGCCAACGACGTGCTCTATCAGATAGATCCCAAGACATACGCGGCGGCCTATGCCAATGCGGAAGCCGCCCTCGCAGCCTCAAAGGCGAATCACCAGACCGCCCTTGCGTCGCGCGACGTCGCCAACGCCTCATTGGCGGCGGCAAAGGCCGCTTTATCACGCGCAGAGGCGGCCGCGGTGCCAATTCGCCTTCGAGAAGAGCGATTCAAGGAATTGCTCACAAGCAAGGCGGTCAGCGAGCAGGACTATGACGAAGTCGCCGCCGCGCTCAAGCAGGCCGACGCCGGCATAGAGAGCGCCGTCGCGGCGGTGCAGAGCGCCGAGGCGGATATCGTTCGCTCCCAGGCCGGCATTCAGGCCGCATTGGCGGCCATCCAGACAGCGGAAGCAGCGCTTGAAACGGCTCGCATCGGTTTGGATTACACGCAGATCAGGGCGCCGATAGGCGGCCGCATCGGCAGGTCGAACGTCACGACCGGCGCATTGGTGACGGCCAATCAGCCTTTGGACCTCGCGACGGTTCAGCAGCTGGACCCGATATATGTTGATGTGCCGCAGGCTACGGCGGACTGGCTTCGGCTGCAACAGAGGCTCTCGGACGGCAGGCTTACAAACGGGGCGAAGCAGGCGATCACCGGCCTCATCCTCGAAGACGGAAGCCGGTACTCGCATGCCGGCGAACTCAAGTTCAGAGAGGTTTCGGTGGAACCCATGACGGGTTCTTTCGTCCTGCGAATGGTCTTTCCGAATCCCGACGGCGTTCTTTTGCCTGGCATGTTCGTCCGGGCGATCGTTGAGGAGGGCGTGAATGAAAAGGCCATCCTCGTGCCTCAGGAATCGGTGGCCAGGAACACCAAGGGCGAACCGTATGTGCTGATCGTCGCAGAAGACGGCAAGGTTCAACAGCGGAAGATCGTGATCGACAGGGCCGTCGGCAACAAGTGGCTGATAGCGTCGGGCTTGGACCCCGGCGACCAGGTGATTGCCGAAGGACTTCAGAAGGTTCGACCTGGCGCGGTTGTCAGGACGGTCAAGCACAATTCAGGCCCGCAAGCCCGTGGCGCCGAGGCGCCCGCGGCGGCGAAATAGGCGGAGACAGTAACTATGCTCTCGAAGTTTTTCCTTGATAGGCCCGTCTTCGCATGGGTCATCGCCATATTCATCATGCTGTTGGGCGCGTTGTCCATTTTCAAGCTGCCCATAGCGCAGTATCCGAATCTGGCCCCGCCGTCCATCGCCATAAGCGCGACCTACCCGGGCGCCTCCGCCGAGACGGTTGAAAACAGCGTCACGCAGGTCATCGAGCAGAAGTTGACCGGCCTGGACGGCATGCTGTATCTGTCTTCGACGAGCGACTCGTCGGGAACCGCCAGAATCGAGGTTGTTTTCAAGCCGGGGACCGATCCCGACATTGCATGGACCAAGGTGCAGAACAGAATTCAACCGGCGATGGCGAGTCTTCCCGAGGTCGTGCAGCGGACCGGCGTTCGGGTGCAGAAGTCGACCAGGAACTACCTGATCATCGTCGGCCTGATCTGCGAGGACGGAAGCCTGGACTCGGTGGACCTGGGAGATTACGCCAAGTCCAATCTTGAAACCGTGCTGGCTCGCGTGCCCGGGGTGGGCGAAGTGGAGATGTTCGCCAAAGAGTACGCCATGCGCGTGTGGCTGAATCCGGACAAGCTGACGAATTATCGTTTGACGATCGCCGATGTCATCGCCGCGCTGCGCGCGTACAACGTGGAGGTTTCCGCGGGGCAGTTCGGCGGCGGGCCTGCCGTCGAGGGCCAAAGACTCAACGCCTCCATCGTGGTTCAGAACCTGCTTCAGACGCCGGATGAGTTTGCTGACATCCCGCTTCGAACCAGCGAGGACGGCGCCATTGTCAGGGTGCGCGACATCGGCAGAACCGAACTGGGGACCGCTTTTTACGACATCGACGTGAGCTACAACGGCAAGGCCACTGCCGCTGTCGCCATACGGCAGACTCCCGGAGCAAACGCGCTGACCACCGCCAACGCCATCAAGGCCAAGTTGGCCGAGCTGAGTCAGACATTCCCTCCCGGCGTCAGGGTTGTATATCCATATGACACCACGCCGTTCGTCAAGGTCGCCATCAGCGAGGCCGTGGGCGCATTGGTGCAGGCCATCGTGCTGGTCTTCCTGGTTATGTGGTTGTTCATGGGGAACATTCGAGCCACGCTTATTCCAACGATCTCCGTGCCCGTCGTGCTGCTGGGAACGTGCGCGATGCTGAGCGTGCTGGGGTTCTCCATCAACATGCTGACCATGTTCGCGATGGTCATAGCCATCGGCCTGCTGGTGGACGACACGATCGTTGTCGTCGAAAACGTCGAGCGACTGATGAGCGAGGAGGGCCTCTCGCCTCGCGAGGCGACGGCGAAATCCATGAGGGAGGTCACCAGCGCTCTGATAGGCTTCGCGCTTGTGCTGTCGGCTTTGTTCGGTCCGATGGCGTTCTTCGGCGGTTCGACGGGCATCATCTACCGGCAGTTCTCGGTGACGGTCGTCACGTCGATGGTGCTGTCGGTGCTGGTGGCGCTCATTCTGACTCCGGTGCTGTGCGCGAACATCCTCAAGCCCGTCGCCAAGGGTCACGAGGCGGCAGAGGGGTCGATACGGTTTCTTCGTCCGTTCTTCCTGTGGTTCGACCGCGGCTTCAACCGCTTCCGGGATCTGTTCGTGGGGGCAGTCGGTTATGGTCTGGCTCGCAAGCTGCGCTTCGTCGTGGTGTATCTTGTGCTCGTGGCGGGACTGGGATGGATGTTCCTCCGCATGCCAAGCAGCTACCTGCCCGACGAGGATCAGGGCATCCTGCTGACTCAGATCATCCTGCCTACAGGCTCGACAATGGAGCAAACCATGGCTGTCGCCCAGGAGGTGCGGCAGCACTTCCTCACGCAAGAGACGGAGGCTGTGGAATCCTGCATGACGATTGCAGGCGCGGGTTTCTCCGGCAGGGCGCAGAACAACAGCATGGTCTTCGTCAAGCTGCGGGACTGGGATCTGCGAGACAGGATCGATCTGCGAGCCAAGGCGGTAGCGGCCCGAGCCACCGCCCGCTTCGCCGGAAAGCGAGAGGCAATCATCGCAGCCTTCCCGCCACCCGCCATCGCGGAGCTCGGCACCGCGCAGGGATTCGACTTCCAGTTGGTTGACCGGGGCGGAGCGGGTCACGACGCACTGATGCAGGCTCGCAATCAACTGCTGGGCATGACCACCAAAGATCCAAGATTGACCAAGGTGCGTCCGAACGGAATGGAAGATGTTCCGGAGTATCGCGTGGATGTTGATTGGGAAAAGGCCGGCGCCATGGGTTTGCCGATTGGCTCGATTCATAGCACAATCTCCGCCGCGTTTGGCGGCGCCTACGTCAACGACTTCATCCAGAGCGGACGCGTCAAGAGGGTGTATGTGCAGGCCGATGCGCCGTACCGCATGTTGCCCGCGGACCTGGAGCGGCTGTACGTGCGTAACACCTCCGGACAAATGGTTCCATATTCCGCCTTCGCCTCGGGCCGGTGGACCACGGGTTCGCCCAGGCTCGAGCGTTTCAACTCGTTCCCGACGGTGAACCTGTGGGGCGAAGCAGCCCCCGGATTCAGCTCGGGCGAGGCGATGGACGCGATGGAGGCGCTCACGGCCAAGCTGCCTCGCGGCTTTGGTTACGACTGGACGGGCTTGTCTTTCCAGGAGCGCGAATCTTCAGCCCAAACCGGCTTGCTCTACGCGGCGTGCATCGTGATCGTCTTTCTATTCCTGGCGGCGTTGTACGGAAAATGGGACATCCCCATCTCGGTGCTGCTGGTTCTGCCGTTGGGCGTGATCGGCGGTTTCGCGGCCTCGTCCCTGGGCAACCTTCCGGCGGATGTGTATTTCCAGATCGGCCTGCTGAACACGCTGGGCCTGGCCACCAAGAACGCCATCCTCATCGTGCAGTTCGCAATGAGCGGCGTGCAGCAGGGAGAAGGAGTTGTCGAGGCAGCGCTTAAGGCGGTGCGACTGAGGCTGAGGCCGATCTGCATGACGTCTCTGACTACCGGCATATCCGTGCTGCCCATGGCAATGGCCACCGGCGCCGGCGCCGGCGCGATGAGGGCCATCGGAACAGTGGTCCTTGGCGGCATGATCACCGGAACCATTCTGGTTGTCCTGTTCGTGCCGTTGTTCTACGTGATCATCGAGAAGACGTTTGGCCGGCACAGGCGTGCGGCACAATCCGCATAATCAGGATCTTACTATATGAATAGAAATGTGGCTCTAAATATCATTCTGGGCTTCGCCATGGCGGGATGCACGTTGAATCCTCAGTACTCGCGGCCGCCCGCGCCCATCCCCGACCAGTGGCCCGCGAGCCCGGCGTACAGCGAAGCGACCGATGCCGACGGCGAGCTCATGCCCGCGGACCTTGAGTGGCGAGAGTTCGTCGCCGACGCCAGGCTTGTGAAGGTTATCGAAATCGCCCTGGCCAGCAACCGCGACCTTCGCGTCGCCGCACTGAACGTCGAACGAGTGCGGGCCCTGTATGACATACAGCGGGCGCAACTGTATCCAATAGTGAACGCCACCGGCGGCGCTGTCCGACAGAAGGCCTCCGGCGACTTCACCTCCGCGGGGCAGTCTCGAATCAGCAAGGCTTATGAAGTCAATCTTGGAGCGATAGCATGGGAGGTTGACTTCTTCGGCAGGATTCGCAGCCTGGCCGACCAGGCCCTTGAAGAATTCATGGCAACGCAGCAGGCGCGCCACAGTACGCAGATACTGCTTGTTTCTTCGGTGGCCCAGGCATATTTCACGCTGGCAGCCAGCCGCGAGGCGCTGTCGCTTTCGCAGCGCACGTTCCAGACGCAGAAGGAAGCCTTCGACATAGTAAGCCGACAATATGATGTCGGCCTGGCGACCGAGTTGGACCTGCGCCGAGCGCAGACTCCTGTTGAGATCGCGCGAGGCGATATCGCCCGTTACACGCAACTTGCCGCCGAGGCCCGCAACGCGCTGGTATTACTGATTGGCTCATCCATTTCCGAAGATCTACTGTCGGATGAACTCGATCAGATCAGCCCGCAAACGCCAGTCGCCGCCGGCCTGTCGTCGGATGTGCTCTTGCGGCGCCCTGACATCGTTGCAGCCGAGCATCGGCTCAGGGGCGCGTATGCACAAATCGGCGCCGCCCGAGCGGCGTTCTTTCCGCGCATATCCCTCACATCCACCATCGGCGCCGCCAGCGTCGAACTGTCCAACCTCTTCGCCTCCGGCAATGGCGCCTGGACCTACGGGGCGACGATCGTGATGCCGATCTTTGACCCGCGCACGTGGGCTGCCCACAGGGTCACCAAGGTGGAACAGGAGATCGCCCTGGCGCAATACGAACGGGCCATTCAAACCGCGTTTCGAGAAGTGGCCGACGCCCTGGCCGTCCGAGGCACGATCGATGAACGCGTCGCCGCCCAGCAAGCACTCGTGGACGCCCTGCAAGAGACCCATCGCCTTTCGATGGTTCGCTACGAAAGGGGAATCGACAGCTACCTTGGCGTCCTCGACGCCCAGCGCTCGCTCTTCGATGCTCAGCAGGGACTCATCGCCCTTCGCCTGCTTCAGCGAGTAAGCCAGAATCGCCTATACGCCGTCCTCGGCGGCGGATGGCGGCCGGAGGAAGTCCAAGCCGCAGTCAGATAAGATGGGGCATCGCCCTGGCCTACATTTCGATACTCAAACGTGAAGGAATTCCGTCCCAGCCCTTCGTAGTTATTACTTGGGCACTTGTGCAACAGATAGTATACTCTCAGTAGCCCAAGCAGGTGTCTTCCGTAAGAGTCGAGGAGCAAGACGTGGGCACGGATATCCCCAAATACAGAATGATCGCCAGAGACATCCGGCAGGCCATCGATGACAAGGTTCTGCTGGCGGGAATGGCTTTGCCTTCACATTCCGCTTTGGTGAAGAAATACAACGCATCCGTCAGCACTATCCGCCAGGCCATCAACTACATGGCTATGCAGGGATGGGTGAAGGCGGAGCACGGCAAAGGGGTTTTTGTGCTCGAAGCGGGGCATAAGCCCCAGACGTCCATGCGTTCGACCACCGTGGGATTCGCAGTCTTTGCCCCCAGTTATGTTGACGCGCTTGACGGCAGGCCGATCAGCCCCTGGCCTTCGCCCACCGCAAACAGCATGGTGCTTCACGGCGCTGCCGAGGTGCTTCAGCAGAACTCCAAGGAATTGCTTTCGGGATTGTTCCCGCCTGAAGAAGACTCCCTGGACCGCTTCGACCGGATGCTTCAAAGGGTCTCTGGCGTGCTGGTGTACCAGTGCGTCAACAAGCAGGTGCTGGAGATCATCTCATCTCATCCCGAGGTGAAGGCGGTTCTGCTGGGCCATCCGCCTGATGAATCGGTCAGTTGCGACGGGTTCAGCAATGTCTGCGCGGACCTTACAGGCGCGGGCTTTCTGGGCATGCAGGCGCTGGCCATCCACAACCATAAAACCGTCGCGTTCGTCGAGTTGCTAAAAGGCCGGCCGCATCTTGCAACTCTCGAAGGCGTGCGGCATGCGTGCAAACAATACGGCCTCGAACTGCGATACGAGCTTGATTTCCACGACTTCAATGAAAAGCAGCTTGCACAGACGCTGGCCGGCGATCCCGAATGCACGGGCGTGCTTGTGCAGGGCGACGGCATTGCCCACCGTGTTCAGCGCGAACTGCTGGAACTGGGCCTTGAAGTGCCGCGGGACAAGAGCATCGTCGCTATCGGCGGCATTCCCACCTATTACGTAGGACAAAGCCACCCCATGGCCTGCGTTGACCTTCAAACCGAAGAACTCGGAAGAGAAGGGGCGCGAGTGCTGCTTTCAGAGCAGGCAGTCTGCCTGCACAAATCCACTCCGGTTATCTTCCATCGGGGCGATTCACTGCGAATGTTGTAGCGGATGGCCGCTCCACCTGATGCGCCTTAACTCGTAACCTCTGTCGGTACTTACTGTTATGGTTGCGACCTAACTCTTATGGTGTGGCGACCCAACTCTTATGGTCATTTTGCAGGAAGAAGCTTGACACTATCGTAAGAGTGGTTATACTCTAAGCATACGAGTCATGCGTCACCGTAAGAGTTTAGAAGGAATCAGGTCGTGAAGGTCAAGGATCAACCCAAATATCTGGCGATAGCCGAAGACCTCCGGCTGGCTGTTGAAGAACAGAAGCTTGCGGTTGGCGGGGCGCTTCCATCTCACTCTGAGTTGGTGGACAAGTACGGGGCGTCGGTCAGCACCATTCGCCAGGCAATCAGTTACATGGCTCGTCAGGGCTGGGTGAAGGCCAGGCAGGGAAGGGGCGTTTTCGTTCAAAGGCCCGCGGCAGCGCCTGCACGCTCTGCTGATTCAACAACAGTGGGTTTCGCCGTCTTTGACACAAGCCTGTCGATAGCGGGGGCCAAATGCCCCTGGCATGTCAGCGATGCCGTAAACGCACTGGTTTATCAAGGCGCTGCCGAAGTGCTTCAACGCAACAAGCGCGAGGCCTTTTACGGCGTGTTTGGCCCCGGGCCGGATTCGCTCGAAAGGTTCGGCGCCTTTCTGGGCCGCGTCTCCAGCGTGCTGGTGTTCGAGTCGTTCGACCAGCGGGTGCTTGACGTATTGCAGGAGCACCCGCACGTGAGGCCGGTTCTGCTTGGCCACCCTGTGGATGACATCTGCGTTGACGGATACTCCTGCGCATCGGTGGATCTCTCAAACGCCGGTTATCTGGCTGCACAGGCGCTTGGCATTCACAACCACAAGAAGGTTGCGTTCGTTGGTCAGCTCGCGGGCCGGCCTAATGCGGAAATGACCGCCGGTTTCGAGCGGGCCTGCCGCCAATACGGGCTTCAGTGCCGCGTCAATCTGAGCATTCTTGACATGAACGAACACCAGGTTGCCAAGCACCTGGTGGACGATCCCGAATGCACGGGCGTGGTGATAGTTGGCGACCTTGCCGCAGGCAGGATTCAGCAGTCTCTTGCCGGTCTTGGAGTTCAGACTCCGCGGGACAAGAGCATCGTGGCGATTGGCGGCATTCCGTCGTGCTACACGCTCAGCGCCCGCAGCATGGCGCGGGTTAATTGCCTTTTCGAAGAGCTTGGTCGGCAGGGAGCGCGCCTGCTGTTCTCGGCAGCGATGAACACACGTTCGAGAGTCACGCCCGTGATGTTTGAACGGGGCGATTCTCTGAGGATGGTCTAGCATCGGCCGCGTGGGCGGCCACGTCTGTGGAAATCTAAACGAGTTTTCAAAGGAGAAGAAGATGAACAAGGTGGTTGTCGGATTATGCATCGTCGTGCTGTTCGGCACGGCTGCACAGGCTGCGATTACCTGGTCCGCCGAATTCAACAGCGGCAAGGACGCGGACTACACCGTCACAGGCATAGGCACGGCCCCGTGGTCTGGGAGCAACACCACCGCATGGTCGTCCGATGACGGGAGAGGCGGCAGCGGGTGCGTTGAATCACTGGCCCCTGGCCAATTGTCTTACGCCAGCCAGTTGGGCACCGTGCTGAACGTCTCGCACGGCACGATATCCATGTGGTTCAAGCCCAATTACGATTCGACCACGCCGTACACGACGTACAACGGCAATGACAATCCGATACTGAATCTGGGCACGGGCCAGGGCGACAAGTACAACATGGTCAAGCTGTGTTTCGGTAACAGGTATCACTCCAACAGATGGGTGTGGTACTGGGGCACGGGCTCGACGTACTCGTCCATGATCAGCACCGTCGGCAACACGTTCGAAGCCGGCGACTGGATTAACTTCACCCTGACCTGGAACGCCGACGGCGGCATTCTGAAGATGTACGTTAACGGCGAACTTAGCGCCGAGAAGACAGGAACCACCTGGTACAACCAGCCATGGGCACTGGCCATCGGCAACTTGTTTGGCGCCAGCACAAATGCGAACGGGTGGATTGATTCGGTCAAGATCAGCGACACGTTCGACGATGCGACGCTGATTCCGGAACCCGGAACCGCCGCGGTGATTCTTGTTGGAGCAGGCTTGACTTCATTGCGTCGCCGCAATCGTTAACTCCCTTGACCGTGCGGGGCCGGCACAGGGCCGGCCCCGCCAACTTGATACTCCAAAAAATCAGATGCGCGGTACAATCAGGATCGAGGTGTAGTATGTGGTATCCAGCGAAGCGCAAGCACTCGGGCTTCACGCTGATTGAGCTTCTTGTCGTTGTAGCCATCATCTCGCTGCTTGTCAGCATACTGATACCCTCGCTGGCCAAGGCCAAGGATCTCGCCCGCACAATGATGTGCCAGACGAACCTCAAAGGCATTGGGCTGCTGGCGGAGATGTACCGCAACGACTACAAAGGCTACCTGCCGTACATGCCCCGCGGCATGGACACCATCAACACCGACGCTGAACGCAAGCAGACCTGGCAGTACCGGCTGATGGAATACAACGACATGGCCTCCAACGTGTTCGATTGCCCCAGCGATCCTCGAAGCAACTACATGGGTTCTCTGTATGGGCCAGCCGACTATGGCGTCAACGCGGCCTACATGGAAGGCGTTGGCGGAAAGATGTCGCCGGAGAATCCCAAGCGATGGGGCGACCCGTTCCTTAGAGCGCCGGAGGATATCCTGTATGTGGTGGATTCTGAGTGCAGTTTCCTGTACATATGGGCATCCTGTACGTGGACCCTGTGCGATGGGTCCGGGAAACCCAAAGGTTCACCGACGAGGGAATACTCGACGAGCTGCGGGATGTCCGCGAACACGGTTACACAAGTCTTTACCTGGCGGCGGCAGTGCCTATCGTTGATGTTCATTACAAGGAAGGCAAGCTGACGCTGCTTCCGCAGGAGCTTCCGCGTCATCTGCGGCTGGCGAGGGAGGCGGGCTTTGACAAGCATCCTTACATTATCTGTCCCTACGCCATGGAACGGACGATTCAAGGAAGGGCCGGCCAGCCCGCGGCGAAGGGCAAAACCTACGACGAGGCACTGGGCAGCGCAATGGAGCAGTTCTTCACCCAGTTGCATGAAGTGGCGGTCAAGCCCGGCTGGCCCGAACCGGTGATCACCGGCGTTGACGAATCGACGCACGGAGAGCGGCTGGACCATAGCTGGCGCAAACTCTCAGCCGCCAGAAAGGCCGGCTTCAGAACCGCCTGCACGACGTACGAGCACGCCATCAGGCTCAACCCCGGCTACGGCCAGTTGCTGGACTTTCCGCTCTATAGCAACCCGGGCTTCTGGGAGATGCGAACCGAAGACCAGATCAACAAGCTCAAGGGGATGTGCAAAGAGTACGGCCACACCTTCTGGACATATGGTCCGGGCTGCTATGCCGATTACAGCCCCATTACTTCAAGGTTCCGCAAGGCCCGCCAGGAAGGCTGCCTGACGGAGAACCGGTATCTCAACGGCCTGTTCGTCTATCGCAGCGGCGTGCAAGGCTCGTGGACGTGGACGTTCTCGCGATATGAAAACGATCCCGAAAACGACTTCGACAATCCGCATCTTTCCAAGGAGCAGTGCATTGTCTACCCGCCGGCGGACGGCAAGGGACGCAATCGCGATACACTGCAATGGGAGGCGTTAAGGCAGGGCTGGCAGGACTATCAAACCGTTCGCATGCTGTCGGACCTGCTTGCCGCAAGCAATACGCCCAAGTCGGCGGCGATAAAGGCGCAGCTCGACAAGAGGCTTTCGCAGATACCGCTTGCCAACTATACGCAGTATCCGCAGGCCGAGCTTCAAAGCCTGCGTGAATGGATGCTTGAGCAGATAGCCCAGTTGCAATGACCGCGCTGCGGAAGGGATGGGCTGTCATATTTCGCCCTTTCAGGGCTCAATGGATTTG